>JASLAV010000228.1 GCA_030146905.1 Lentzea sp.
GGGCGGTCTTGCGAAAGATGGCCTCGCGTTTCGTGGGTGGGCGCGGACGCACGTGACGGCGGCGTGTGCGAAGGTAGCGACCTGTGCGAACTGAAGTGGTCTTGGACGCGAACGCGAAGTCGGAACTCGCTCGTCTGGTGAGCGAATTGGCCGTTGTGCACGGCAAGGTGACCCTGTCCAGTGGCAAGGAAGCCGACTACTACGTCGACCTGCGGCGCGCGACGCTGCACCACGCGGCGGCCCCGCTGATCGGCAGGTTGTTGCGGCAGCTCACGAGCGACTGGGACTTCGTCGCCGTCGGCGGTCTCACGCTCGGCGCGGACCCCGTCGCCTACGCGATGATGCACTCGGCCTCCGCGGACGGCGACGTGCTCGACGCGTTCGTGGTGCGCAAGGCCAGCAAGGCGCACGGCATGCAGCGGCAGATCGAGGGCATCGACGTGCGCGGGCAGCGCGTGCTCGCCGTCGAGGACACCTCCACGACGGGTGGTTCGGTGTTGACGGCCGTCACAGCCCTGCGCGAGCACGGTGCCGAAGTTGTCGGTGTCGCCACCGTCGTCGACCGAGGTACGGGCGCCAAGGAGGCCATCGAGGCCGAGGGGTTGCAGTACCGGTACCTGCTCGACCTGAACGACCTCGGTCTCGTCTGAGGTTTTGCCGAGAGCGGTTCGAGTCACCCCGTCCTAGTCTGGAGGGCGGGGTGGTGCGAATGGCCGGGGTGTTAGCGGAAGCAGTCGTGGTGCTGCACTTCACGGTGCTGGCGTTCCTGCTCGGGGGCGGGTTCCTCGCGTGGCGCTGGCGCTGGGTGATCTACCCGCACCTCGCGCTGGGCGCATGGGCCGTCCTCAGCATCGTCACCCCGACCGTGTGCCCGCTCACGGCGTGGGAGAACGACTTCCGCGCGATGGCGGGGATGCCGGTGCTCGAGACCGGGTTCATCGACCACTACATCGACGGCGTCTGGTACCCGGAGAGCGCGTCGACGCTGGTGCAGCTGGTTCTCGGGGCGGTCGTGCTGGCCTCGTGGATCGGCTTCTACGCTGGCGGTCGTGCTGCTCGAAGGCTTTCACACGGTTAAGCACGCGCTGCGCTTCGGCGCGGAGGTGCGGCCGCTGCTCACGACGGACCTGGCCGCCGCGGTCGCGCTCGCCGAGTCGCACGCGCCGGACCTCGTCGAGGCCTTCTCGCAGGCCACCGAGGTCGACAGGGCCGCGTTCGTGCTGCGGGTCGGCCGCACGCACCCGACCGGTGTGGCGGGGTCCGCGGAACGGCCGGAGCTGCCGTTCGACCGCCGGACCCCGGTCGTGCTGCTCGACAACCCGCGCAACCTCGGCAACTTCGGCGCGGCCATCCGCGTGGCCGCCGGCCTCGACGCGGGCGGCGTGATCTCCACCGGCGACGTGGACCCGTGGCACCCGAACGTGCTCAGGGGGTCGGCCGGCCTGCACTTCGCGTTGCCCGTCGCGAAGGCCACGACACTCGGCTTCGCCGGCGAGCTGATCGCGTTCGACGCCGACGGCGATCTTCTGGAAGGCCCGATCCCCGACGACGCCGTGCTGGCCTTCGGGTCGGAGCGCCACGGTCTCTCGGCCGAGGTGCGGCAGAAGGCGACCAGGGTCGTCCGGCTGCCCATGCGGGACAGGGTCAGCAGTTACAACCTGACAACTTCTGTGGCCATGGGCCTGTACCACTGGGCGGTTCACCGAGCTTCTTGACCGATCAAGCCCGCACGATGGATCAGTGGTGATCTCGAAACTGCTGGCGGCCCGTGCCGGCGTCGCCGAGCGCGCGGTGTACTCCAGGCACCTCCGGCGGGTCTGGGGTGTGCCGGGCACGCTGCTCGGGGCGCGGGCGTGGCCTCCGCTGTTCAGGGACAGGCTGCACACCAGCTTCAACTACTGGTGGCAGGCGCACCTGCTCGACTGCCTGATCGACGGTTACCTGCGCTCGCCGACCGAGCTGCGCAAGGCCACGATCACGAGGGTCGTCCGCGGCATCCGGGTGCGCAACGTCCTGGGCTGGACCAATGACTTCTACGACGACGTCGCATGGCTCGGCCTCGCCCTGCAACGCGCCCAGAACGACGTCGGTGTCGCGAGACCGCGGGCGCTGAGCGAGATCGCCCAACGCCTCCGCGACGGCTGGACCGACCACGCGGGCGGCGGCATCTGGTGGAAGCGCGACGACGACTTCAAGAACGTGCCTGCCAACGGTCCCGCCGCGATCTTCCTGGCCCGCCAGAACGAACGCACCGACCTCGCCCGCGCGCGGTCCACGGTGGACTGGATCGAGGAGCACCTCGTCGACCCCGGCAGCGGCCTCGCGTGGGACGGCCTGCACGTGCACCCCAACGGCGAGATCCGCGAGGTCGAGAAGAACGTCTACACGTACTGCCAGGGTGTGCTCATCGGCGCGTGCGTCGAGCTGGCCAAGCACGGCCAGCAGGACAAGTGGCTCGGCAGGGCCGCCAGGACGATCACCGCGGTGCACGACGAGCTCGCCACCAACGGCGTGATCAAGGGGCAGGGCGGGGGCGACGGCGGCCTGTTCGCCGGCATCCTCGCGCGCTACCTCGCGCAGGCCGCGCTGGCGATCCCCGAGCTCGACCCCGGCCTGGCGGAGACGGCGGACCTCGCGAGGGAGCTCGTGGTCCAGTCGGCGGAGGCGGCGTGGCTCAACCGCGTGGCCGCCGTGAGCGGACCGCTGTTCGGGCCGGAGTGGACGGCCCAGCCGGGAGAGGGCGAGGGCCGCGACCTCTCGGTCCAGCTCGGCGGCTGGATGTGCCTGGAGGCAGCCGCACTGCTGGAGCGCAACGGCCTCGACGTGGCTACGGCGTGAGGTAGCCCAGCAGCGTCTTCGCGTCCTCGCGGAACTGCTCCGGCGAGTCGTCGCGCACGAACTCCAGCAACGCGTGGCGTTCGGCGCCGTCGCGCGCCAGTTCGGCCAGCACCGGCTTCCACAGGTCGGGGCGAGCGGCGAGCGGCAGCCGGTCCTCGAAGCCTCCCGGACCCCACGAGAAGACGTGCGCGGTCACCGGTGCGAGGGTCCGCACCTCGTGCACGGCGGAGAGCACGTCCTGGCCTCCGCTCGGCTGCCAGTACGGCACCACGCCGCCCACCTCGTCCAGCAGCCGCACGGTCGAGTCCAGCGTGTCCGTCAGCGTGTTCCGGTGGTACTCCAGCGCGATCTTCACGCCCAGCGCGGCCGCGCGTTCGACGGCGTGCCGCAACGCGTCGACCACCGCACCGCGGTCGGCGCACTCGGCCGATCCCGACGTCCCGGCCCAGACCCTGACCAGCGGCGCGCCCAGCTCCGCCGCGGTCTCCAGGACCGGCGCCAGCTCGGCCCGGTCGGACACTCCGGCGCGGTAGTACGAGCCGTAGGCGGCCACCTCCAGGCCGGTGCCGAGGGCCTGCCCCACCGCGGCGGAGTCGCCGGGCGGCACGTGCACGTCGGCACCCCACTCCACGGCGCGCAGACCGCACTCCAGCGCGAGCTCGCCGATCTCGGGGACCGTGAGCTGCCGGAACGTCACCGAGACGAGTCCGGGGATCAGCATCCGCAGGACTGGCGGTGCATGAGGGAGGGCGCGAGCCGGATGGTCTCCGGCGGTCGCTCCGGGTCGGCGATCCGCGAGAGCAGCAGCTTCACCGCGGTCCTGCCGATCTCCTCGACGGGCTGCGCCAGCGTCGTGAGCGGCGGGTCGATCAACGTCGCCCACTCGACCTCGTCGTAGGCGACGACGGCCAGGTCGGTGCCGAGCTTCAGGCCGCGGGCGCGTGCCTCGTGCAGCATGCCGATCGTGACGAGGTGGTCCGCCGCCACGACCGCGGTCGCGGGGTCGTCCTGGGAGAGCAGCGGCGCGAGCCAGCCGCTCTGCGAGACCAGCGCCTCGTCCCACTTGAGGCCCGCGCGGCCCAGACCGAGCCGGTAGCCGAGGATGCGCTCCTCGGTCGTCGCCACGCCCGTCTTGCCGCAGACGATGCCGATCCGCCGGTGCCCCAGTTCCGCGAGGTGCGTGACCAGGCCCGACGTGGCCTGCACGTTCTCCGGCCCGACCTGGTCGATGTCCTTGGCCACGGTCAGCCGGTCCACCAGCACGGTGGGGATGTTCAGGCGCTTGAGCTCCGGCAGCACGAGGCTCCCGCCGCCGGCCGACGGCGTCAGCAGCAGCCCGTCGACACGTCTGGAACGCAGCATCCTGACCGCGGTCTGCTCGGACTCGGGGGTGTCCCGTGTGTCGATCAGCACGAGCGAGTAGCCGTTGCGCGTCGCTTCCGACTCGATGGCGGCGATCAGCTCGGCGAAGTACGGGTGCGAGACCAGCGAGACCGCGAGGCCCAGCGACTTCGTGCCGCCCATGACCAGCGATCGCGCGATGGCGTCACCCGTGTACCCGGTTTCGTCGATCGCCTTCTGGACGCGCTCTCGCGTGTCCTCCGCGACGGGCCTGGTCTCGTTGATCACGTGTGACACCGTGGTGATGGAGACCCCCGCGAGAGCCGCGACATCCCGCATGGTGACCATGGCCTGGGACCATACCCGTTTGGAGGAAGCCCAGATGGCAGCCGTGCTGTGTGTCGGGCTCACAACCCTCGATGTGACCCAGCGCGTGGACGCCTTCCCGCTGCCGGGGCAGAAGATCAGGTCGCTCGGCGCGGCGCTGTCGCCGGGCGGACCGGCGGCGAACGCGGCCCGTGCCGTCGCCGCGCTGGGTGGGACGGCGGCGTTGCTCACCGCTTTGGGTGCAGACGCGCTGGGCGAGTTCGTCATGGCTTCCTTGGAGCCGGTCCAAGTCACCGCGGTGGCCGGTACGACGCCGGTGAGCATGGTCGTCGTCAGAGACGCAGACGGGGAGCGCACGGTCGTCTCGCGCAACGCGTCGGTGCCCGTCGTGGCGCCCGATCTGTCCGATCTCGTGGCCGCCGCGGACGTGGTCCTCTTGGACGGGCACCACGAAGGACTGGCGATTCCCGCCGCCCAGCAGGCGAAAGCCGCGGGATTGCCTGTGGTGCTCGACGCCGGGAGCTGGAAACCTGTCCTCGATCACCTGTTGCCGCTGGTCGACGTGGCCGCCTGCGCTTCGGGGTTCGAGCTGTCCGACGCCGAGGTGCACTCGTACGGTGTGCCGCTGGTGGTTCGCACGCAGGGTGCGGCACCGGTGACCTGGTCGCGGAACGGTTCGACCGGAGAGGTGCCCGTGCCTGCGGTGGAGGTGAAGGACACGAACGGTGCCGGTGACGTCTGGCACGGCGCGTACGCCTACGCGCTGGCGTCGGGGACGGATCCGGTGACGGCCATCGGTTTCGCGTCGGAGGCGGCCGCGGTTCGCGTCGGCGCGGTCGGGGACTGGGTTGAGAGGCTGGCACGGTGGCAGGACAGCAGGTGAGGTTCGAGGAGCTGCTCGAACGGGCGCGAGCGCTCACCGACATGGGTGAGCGCAAACTCCTCGGCATCGGCGGGGCACCGGGCTCCGGCAAGTCGACGCTCGCGCGGCGGCTCGTCGAGGCGCTCGACGGCCAGGCGGTGCTCGTCGAGATGGACGGCTTCCACCTCGCGCAGAGCGAGCTGGAACGGCTGAGGCTCGTCGAACGCAAGGGAGCGCCCGACACGTTCGACATCCCCGGCTACGTCGACCTGCTCGGCAGGATCAAGGCGTGCGGGCCGGACATGATCTACGCGCCGCAGTTCCGGCGCGAGATCGAGGAGCCGATCGCCTGCGCGGTGCCGGTGCACCCGGACGTCCCGCTCGTCGTGACCGAGGGCAACTACCTGCTGCTCAACTACGACAAGTGGAAACGCGTCCGGATCATCCTGGACGAGGCGTGGTTCCTGTTCATCGACGAGGACGTGCGCGTGCAGCGGCTGATCGACCGCCACCTGCGGTACGGGCGCACCCTCTCGGAGGCGGAGGAACGCGTGCTGCACGGCACCGACCACGTCAACGCGCTGATGGTGAACTCGTCGAAGGGGTCAGCGGACCTGCTGATCACCGAGGTGCTCTAGCTGGTCGGCGTCCAGGTCGCCCGACTCGTCGATGGGCTTGCGCATCTCCTGGCGGTAGCGCCAGAGGCCCCAGCCGGTACCGCCGAGGAAGAACGCGACGCTGACGACGATCGCCGCCGTCTCGAGCCACGGGAGCTGCTGCAGGACGCCCGCGCCGTAGTAGCCGGCCAGCACCAGCGTCGGCACCCACGCGATGGCACCGAGGGTGGTGGCCAGCGTGAACCGGCGGAGGTCCATCCGGGCGGCACCGGCGATCATCGGCGCCAGCGTGCGGATCCACGGAATCCAGCGGGCGAGCACGACGGCCCAGAACCCGCGGCGGTCGAGGAAGTCGCCCGCGCGTTTGAGGTTCTGCCGGTTCAGCACCTTGCCGCCCTTGCGCGCGAGCACGCGCGTGCCGGTCGCCCTGCCGATGTAGTACCCGACCTGGTTTCCGACGACGGCCACGACGAGAGCCGCGAGGGACAGCGCCCACGCCGACAGCTCACTGCTGTGCGTCGCCAGCACCACGCCGGCGGCGAACAGCAGGGAGTCACCGGGCAGGAACAGCCCGAAGATGAAAGCGCACTCGACGAAGATGAAGCTGAGCACGATGACCCACACGGCCACCGGACCCGCGGTCTCCAGCGAAGCGAAAGCATGCGCCACGGTGAGCCAGCCTACGTCGTGCTACGCCGGTGGTGCGGCGACATCGGTCCGACAGGTTGACGAAATCCGGGTTGAGCACAGCCGGTGACCACGTGAACTCCTCTTCGCTGAGATCACCTCCGAGTGAACCAGGCGAATCGGGCTAGCGTGGACGGCATGGAGACCTTGCTCGCCGAGCTCCGCACCGCGCTGGGTGACAGCGGCGTCCTGACCGATGCCGACGTCACCGCGAGCTACCAGCGCGACATGATGCCGCTGGCGCCTCACGGCAGCCCGTTGGCGGTGGTGTTCCCACTGACGACGGAGCAGGTCCAGACCGTCGTGCGCGCGTGCGCACGCCACCGCGTGCCCATCGTTCCCCGCGGCGCCGGCAGCGGTCTCTCCGGTGCCGCGAACGCGATCGAGGGCTGCGTCGTCCTGGTCACGACCAAGATGAACGCGATCGTCGAGATCGACGCCGACAACCGCCTCGCCGTGGTCGAGCCCGGCGTGGTCAACCTCGACCTGCGCGGTGCCGTCGAGAAGGACGGCCTGTTCTACCCGCCGGACCCGAGCAGCTACGACTGGTGCACGATCGGCGGCAACCTCTCCACCAACGCCGGCGGCCTGTGCTGCGTGAAGTACGGCGTGACCACCGACTCCGTCCTGGGCCTGGAGGTCGTCCTGGCCGACGGCGAGGTGCTGCGGACCGGCCGCCGCACGGTCAAGGGCGTCGCGGGCTACGACCTGACCAAGCTCTTCATCGGCTCGGAGGGCACGCTGGGTGTGATCACGCAGGCGACGCTGGCGCTGCGGCCGCTTCCCCAGGCCCCCGCCACGCTGGTCGCCGCGTTCGGCACCACCGCCCTCGCGGGCGCCGCGGTCAGCCGGATCGTCCGAGAAGGCCTGGTCCCGTCACTGATGGAGATCATGGACCGCACGTCGATCGAGGCGGTCGAGCAGTACCTCAAGACCGAGATCGGTGCGGGACCCGGCTGCGCGGCGCTGCTGATCTGCCAGTCCGACGCCGGCGGCGAACAGGCCCGCGACGAGCTGCGGAAGATCGAGGAGATCTGCGCGGAGGCCGACCTCGTCTACGCGACCCACGACGTCAACGAGGGCCGTGACCTGCTCACCGCCCGCCGCGCCGTGCTGACCGCGCTGGAGGTCTACGGCTCCTGGCTGACCGACGACGTGTGCGTGCCCCGCACCCGCATCGCCGAGCTCATCCAGGGCTGCGAGGACATCGCGCGGGAAGTGGGCCTGAAGATCGCCGTCGTCGGCCACGCGGGTGACGGCAACATGCACCCGACGATCGTCTACGACCCCGCCGACGCCGACCAGTTCGCGCGCGCCCGGAAGGCGTTCGACGACATCCTCGCCGTCGGGTTGTCACTGGGCGGCACGATCACCGGTGAGCACGGTGTCGGCAAGATCAAGCGCGAGTGGCTGGCGAAGGAGATCGGGCCGGTGGGCCTCCGGGTCCACCGCGAGATCAAACGCGCGCTGGACCCGGAGAACCTGTTCAACCCCGGCTCGATGTTCAGTCCTTAGAACGGTGCTCACGAAGGCCCGGTCAGGCGGACGACATGTCAGCAGCACCTGGTCTGAACAGGTGGAAAGGGCTCCTGAGCTGCCTTTTCCACATCGGCGAGCAGCTGCCGGCGTTCGGCGGCCCCGAGCACCCGGCCGCGCGTCAGCACGGCGTGGATCCGCTGGGTGTTGCGGATGTCTGCCAGCGGGTCGCCGTCGAGCACCACGAGGTTCGCCTCGGCTCCGGGGACGAGCGCGCCCTTGCGCGTGCCGGCCTCGAGTGCCGCCCTCGGTGACAGGCCAGCCTCGACCAGCAGCTCCAGCTCGTCGTGCACCGAGAAGCCGGGGAACGAGTACGGGTTGCCCGCGTCCGTGCCGGCGAGCACCTCGACGCCGTGCTCGTGCATCTCGGCGACCTGTGCCATGCGGCGCTTCAGGAACTCCGCCTGCTGCCTGATCTCCTCCGGTGTGACGGGCGCCCACCGCACGAGCTGGTCGCGCCAGAGGTCCCGGTAGAACGACGGCGTGTACTTCATCCGCGGGTCGTTCGCGAAGCGGTCGGCCGGGCTCGCGTACACGCGCATCGCGACCATCGTCGGGCACAGTGCGGAGTTGTTGCGCCGCAACCGGTTCGCCAGCCGCACCGCCTTGCTCCGGTTGTGGGACGCGGCGGCCTCGCGTTCGAACTCCAGCACCTGCTTGAACCACGCGAACGAGTTCGCCGGGTCCAGCGGCAGGTGCGCGATCGCTTGCCGCAGCTCGGTTTCCCGCGTGCTCGTGGCCAGTGACAGCCCGTACATGTGCTCGAAGGTGCGCTGTCCCAGCTCACTCGCGTCGCCCAGCGCCACGTGGTTCGAGCAGTGCCCGGCGAACGTGATGTCCTGCCGCGCGCACTCGTCCGCGATCGCCGCGAGCGTCGGCCGGTCGAGGTACGAGTAGACCTTCACGAAGTCCGCGCCCTGCGCCTTCGCGTCCCGCACGGCCTGTCGTCCCTCGTCCGGCGTGCCGACGACCAAGGCACCCGGCAACGTGGAGTGCGGCCCGTCGATGATCGTGCTGCCGACCACCAGCCGCGGGCCGAACACCTCGCCACGCTCGATCCGCCCGCGCAGCTCGTAGATCGGCGGGAAGCCCCACATCTCGCGGATGCCGGTGACACCGTTGACCAGGCACAGCGGCAACGTGATCCGGTCCAGGAACGCGCCGTGCACGTGCATGTCCCACAGGCCCGGGATGACGAACTTGCCCGCCAGGTCCAGCACCGCGGCGCCGCGCGGCAACGGGAGGTCGCGCGAGCCGACCGCGAGAACCCTGTTGTCCGCCAGCACGATCGTGGCGCCGGAGCGGGTACCGGTGGAGTCGACGAGCGTGACGCCCCGCAGCGCGGTGACGCCGGTGGAGGCACCGGCCGTTCCCGGTGCGAGCAGGCCCGCGCCCGCCGCCGCACCGAGCCCTGCGAGCCAGGCGAGCAGTTCACGTCGAGTGGTGTCGGTCATGCCGGTCAACCAACACCCTGACGTCGCGTGAGGCTCAACCCCTGACACGCGGAAGGCCCGTCCGCCGCGGCGGACGGGCCTTCCGGAGAACGGGGTCAGCGCTCGACGCGGGGGATGATCTGCGTCGAGTCGTCCTGGAGCTGCGCCTCCATCACCTGGGTGATGTCGTCCGCCTCCTCCTGCAGGAGCGACTTCTTCTCCTTGCGCGCCTTGATCACCTCGATGATGATCGGCACGATCGACAGGAACACGATGACGAGCAGCGTGATCTCGAGGTTGTCCTTGATGAAGGCCACCTGGCCGAGGAAGTAGCCGAGGACCGTCAGGCCCGCGGCCCACGCCACGCCGCCGATCGCGGAGTACGTGAAGTACTTCTTCGGGTCCATCCTGCCCACGCCGGCCATGGCCGTGATGAACGTGCGGACGATCGGCACGAACCGGGCGAGGACGATGGCGCGCGCGCCGTACTTGTCGAAGAACTCCTGCGTCTTGTCGACGTACTCCTTCTTGAAGATCTTCGACTCCGGCTTGCTGAACAGCGCGGGTCCGGCCTTCGCGCCGATGTAGTAGCCGACGACGTTGCCGACGAACGCGCACACGGTCAGCAGTGCGCAGACGAGCCAGAGCGGGGTGTCGATGGTGCCCGCCGCGACGAAGAGACCCGCTGTGAACAGCAGTGAGTCGCCCGGCAGGAAGAAGCCGACGAGCAGCCCGCACTCAGCGAAGATGATGAGGCACAGCCCGATGAGCATGTACGGGCCGAGCCCGTTCAGCAGAACGGTGGGGTCCAGCCAGTCAGGGCCCAATGCAATCGTCACGGCCACCACGGTACATGTCAGCTCAGCGTGATCACTGCCGCCACCGTGCCCGCTGCCAGGCCCAACAGCAGCGCGAGGCCCAGCACCCACCACACGGGCACGGGTGCGGGGCGATCGTCGGCAATTGGGACAGGCACGGCAAATCCGGCATTCGTGCTGGTCGCCTGCGCCCTCAACGCGTCGGTCACCAACCGCTCCGGATCGTCCGCCATGCACCCAGTCCTAGTCCTTGACCCACTCGCCCCTGACCAACACGTCCTTCGGCTTCAATTCTGCATCCAGCACGACGAGGTCGGCCGCACAGCCCGCCTGCAGCTTGCCCGTGTCGAGGCCGAGGAGCTCCGCGCCGCGGGTCGAGGCGGCGTACGCGGCCTCCACGAGCGACAGCCCGCACGAGTTCACGGCGTTGCGGAACGCCATGTCCATCGTGAGCGTGCTGCCGGCCAGCGCGGCGCCGCCTGCCAACGTCGGCACCCCGTCGACGACGCGCACTTCGAGCCCGCCGACGTCGTACACGCCGTCACCGACACCGGCCGCCGCGATGGCGTCGGTGATCAGGACCGTGCGCCGCAGACCGGCGTGGCGTGCGGCGAGCCTGACCGTGGTCGGGTGCAGGTGCACGAGGTCGCAGATGAGCTCGACGGTCACGCGTTCGTCGTCGAGCAGCGCCCCGATCGGGCCCGGCTCGCGGTGGTGCAGCGGGCGCATGCCGTTGAACAGGTGCGTCGCCACCGAGGCACCCGCGTCGACGGCGGGGCGGACCTGTGCCTCGGTCGCGTCGGTGTGGCCGATGGCGGCGAGGACGTTGTTGTCGACGAGCTGCCGCACGGCCTGGACCGCGCCGTCCAGCTCGGGCGCGATGGTGATCATGCGAACGGTGCCCTTGCCCGCGTCGAGCAGCTTCGTCACCGACGTCTGCTCCGGCGGGCACAGGATCGCGGGGTCGTGCGCGCCGCACCGGGCGGCGGACAGGAACGGACCCTCCAGGTGGATGCCCGCGACGAGGCCCTCCTGGACCAGCTCTGCCAGCGCGGACACCTGGTCGGCCAGCTCGGGCACCGGGCGCGAGACCAGCGAGGCCAGCAACGTCGTGGTGCCGTGCCTGCGGTGCGCGGTGGCGGCCTTGCGGACCTTCGCCGGATCGCTGTTGGTGAACGCGTGACCGCCGCCACCGTGGCAGTGGATGTCCACGAACCCCGGCACGATCGTGCCCCCGCCGACGTCGGTCGTCGGGCCGTCGGGCGCCGCGCCCTCACCGACCGCGGCGATCCTGCCGTCGCGGACGCTGACCCACCCGTTCTCGAGCACCCTGTCCGGCGTGACGACCCGACCACCGGTCAGGGTCACGTCGACAGGTCCACCCCACGTGCTCATCACGCCTCCAGCGTGTCGATGGCCAGCAACGCCGCGCCGAGGAAACCCGCCTCGTCACCGAGCGCCGCGAGCCGAAGCTCCGGTCGGCGCTGGAAGGCGATCAGCCCGTCCAGCCTTTCCCCCAGGGGCTTCACCAGCAGGTCTCCTGCGAGCGCGAGCCCACCGCCGAGCACGACGGCTTCAGGGCCGAGCAGCGTCGCCAGCACCAGGATCCCCCTGGCGAGCGCGTCCACGGCCTCGTTCCACACGACGACGGCGTCCTGCTCGCCGTCCCTCACCCTGCGTGCGACCTCGGCGGCGCCGTTGACGGGGATGCCGGTACGTGCGGTGTACCGGCGGGCGATCGCCGCGGACGACGCCACCGTCTCCACGCAGCCGATCTGGCCACACGCGCAAGGCTCGCCGTGGCCGACGTCCACGTGCCCGATCTCACCGGCGAAGCCACCGGCGCTGAAGATCTTCCCGTCGAGCAGCAGCGCTCCGGCGATCCCCGTGCCGATGGGCATGATCACCGCGTTGCGCAGGTCCCTGGCGGCACCCATGCGGCACTCGGCAAGGCCGGCTGCGCGCACGTCGTGACCGAACGCGGTGGGCACACCGAGCCGTTCGGTGAGGACGGTGCTGAACGGGAACCGGCTCCACGGCAGGTTGGCCGTGTACACGCCGACGCCGGCGGCCTCGTCCACGATGCCGGGCGCCACGATCCCCACGGCGTCGATCTCGTGCTCGGAGGCGCCGCTGAGCTCGTCGACGAGCTCGGCGATCACGTCGAGCAGGGGCTCCAGCTCGCCGGGAGTCGCCCTGCGCGCGTGCTTCTGCGCCGCCACCTCGTCCGAGGTACCGGTGACCAGAGCCGCCTTGGTTTCGGTGCCACCGATGTCAACGGCGACCACGTGTCTGCGTGCCACGGGAACTGATCCTGCGGCATGGGAGGCCTATTGGTCTATACCAAGCACCGATTTGGGCGCGCGGTCTTACGAGCTGAAACCGTCGGAACGGGCAAAACGGCTTCAGCTGCGGAAATGGTGAAGTTTCCTGCCGGTTGAGGTCAGCCGGCCATGATCTTCTGCAGGGCGTCGAGCGCACGGGAGGCCGTCGACTTCACGGTGCCCTTCGAGATGCCGGTGGCCTCGGCGATCTCCGCCTCGGACAGGTCGCCGTAGTAGCGCAGCACGAGCACCTCGCGCTGGCGCGGCGGCAGCTGCTGCAACGCCTTGACCACGGCCTGGTGCTCCGCGGTCAGCATCGCGAGCGACTCGGCCGAGCGGGCGTTCGCCACGTGCGGCGGGGTGTAGTCGCGTGCGGTCTTGCGGCGGCGCAGCACGCTGCGCGAGCCGTTGACCACGGCTGTGCGGAGGTAACCGACGGCGGCCTGTGCGTCGCGCAGGCCCTTCCAGTTGCGGTGCAGACCGGCGAAGGCCTCCTGCACCACGTCCTCCGCTGTCGCGGGCTCGTCCACCAGCAGCAGCGCGAGCCGGACGAGGCGCATGCGGTGCTGCTTGTACAGGTCTTCGAGTGTGAGCGGCCCTGCGGGAGGTCCTGCGACGCCGTCCTTGATTCGCAGGTTGGTCAGGGTGTCCTGCACGGTGCGCGGTGTTTCGTCGCCAACCACAAGGTAGGACGGTACCGGTCACCGTCGCTACGGTGGACGCATGGCCCGCTTTGCAGTCGAATTGGTGTTCGGTCCCGATACCGAGAAGCGTCTCGCGGTACGCCCTGAGCACCGCGAGTACATCGCCTCCCTCGCCGCGAAGGGCGTGGTCCTCGCGTCAGGCCCGTACGCGGACGACACCGGCGCGTTGATCATCTACGAGGCGGCGGACGAGGCCTCGCTGAAGGAGATCATCGCCGCCGACCCCTACACGCCGGCGAACGTCGCGGAGTGGCGCATCCGCGAGTGGAACGCCCTGATGGGGTCCTGGGTCACCGGCTAGCGGCCTGGCCACCCGGCCCGACCAGGCCAGACGTGTCGTTCTGCGCCATCTGCCTGTCGGCGTCGGCGACCTCCGCGACCGCCTGGCGGTCCACGACCACCGGCGTGAACGCGCGGAAGTACTTCAGGGCGCCGACCCAGCCGGGGACGTGGACCGCCTTCGACCGCTTCTCGATGCCCTTGACGACGGCCCTGCCGACGTTGCGGACCGGGTACTTCTTGCTCGCGAGCCCCGGCATGCCCTGGCGCAGCTTGCCGAACACGGGGTGCTCGTCGGCACTGTTGACCATGTCGGTGGAGATCCACGAGAAGTACGCCGTGCCGACGTCGACGCCCAGGTGCCTGACCTCGGCCCGCAGGCTGTCCGCGAACGCCTCGCAGCCGGCCTTCGCCGCCGAGTAGGCCGCGTTGCCGGGGATGTGGACGATCGCCGCCAGCGACGACACGACCAGGCAGTAGCCGCGGCTCTTGACCAGGTGCGGCAGCGCCGTGCGCACCGTGCGCCACACGCCGAGCAGGTTGACCTCGATGACCCGCTCGAACGCCTTCGGGTCCATCGAGCGCACGAACCCGGTGGCCGCGATGCCCGCGTTCGCCACCACGACGTCGATGCCGCCGAAGTGCGCGGCGGCCTCGTTCATGACGCGTTCGAGCACGTCCCAGTCGGTGACGTCGGCTTCCCATGCCTTGCCGCCCGTCTGCCGCGCCACTTCTTCGAGCTGGGCCTTCTCCAGCCCGACGAGCGCGAGACGTGCCCCGCGCGCGGCCAGCTGCCTCGCCACCTCGGCGCCGATGCCCCTGGCCGCGCCGGTGATCAGTACCACCTTGCCCGTGACGTCCATGCCGCCACGGTAACGCAACCTACTCCCGGTAAGCTACTGGCAAGTTAAATTGCGCTCAGCCGGTCCACCTCCGCCTGGGAGAGCTCCAGCGTGAGCACCGGCGTGAGGTCGCTGAGCTGCTCCAACGTGCGCGCGGACGCGATCGGCGCCGCGACCGTCGGCTGCTGGGCGAGCCACGCCAGCGCGACCGAGGCGACCGTCGTCTCGTGCGTCTCGGCCAGTTCGTCGAGCACTTCGAGGACCTGCAGGCCGTGCTCGTCGAGGTGCTGCGAGGCCGCCTTCGCCCGAGCGCTCTCGACCTCGACGCCCGGCCGGTACTTGCCGGTCAGGAAGCCCTTGGCGAGCGACCAGTACGGCACGGTCGCCAGCCCGTGCTCCGCGACGGTCCGCCGCAGGCCGCCCTCGAACTTGGCGCGGCTGACCAGGTTGTACTCGGGCTGCAACGCCACGAACCTCGCGAAGCCCTCGCGCTCCTGGATCTCCAGCGCCTTCGCCAGCCGTTCGGCGGAGAAGTTCGACGCCGCGACGTAGCGGACCTTGCCCTGCCTGACCAACTCGTCGTAGGCGGCCAGCGTCTCCTCGAGCGGCGTGCCGGGGTCGTCGAGGTGGTTGTAGTAGAGGTCGATGTGGTCGACACCGAGCCGCTTCA
>JASLAV010000253.1 GCA_030146905.1 Lentzea sp.
TTGCGGCCCCAGGTGGAGTCGGCGGGACCGTTGGCGAACTCGATCAGGTCGAGCGTGTCCTGGACGTGCCGCCGGAGCAGTGCGGGGTCGTCGGTGACGCGGTTCTGGCCGCAGCCGGTGACGAGGGCGGGGACGACGGGCAGCGGCATGGCGCCGACGTCCTCGGAGAACTGGAAGTACTCGAAGTAGCCGAGGCCGTAGGACTGGTTGTAGCCCCAGAAGTTCCAGTTCGTGGCGCGCTGCTCGACCGGCCCGATGGTGTCCTTCCACTGGTACGAGCGGCGGCGTTCGTAGTTCGGCGCCTCGTAGCCGTAGTGGCTGCCGGTGTTGACGAGGCAGCCGCCGGGGAAGCGGACGAAGCCGGGCTTCAGCGCGGCGATCTTCTCGGCGAGGTCGCGGCGCAGGCCGTGGCCCTTGAAGGTGTCCTGCGGCATCAGCGAGACCATGTCGAGGCGCAGGGTTCCCGTGCCGCCGCCGGTGACCAGCAGCCGGCCGGTCGTCGAGGACTTCCTCGCGCGGACGGTGCCGGTGTAGCGCGCCCACCCGTCACCGCGGACCTGGATCGTCACGGGATCGCCCAGTGCGGTGCCCGCTGGGTCGGTGACGGTCGCGGTCAGCGGGGTCGCGGCCTGGTCGGTGCGCGCCCAGACGGAGAAGTCGTAGCGCTGGCCCTCCCGCACGGCGATCCCGCTGTTGTAACCGGAGTTGATGACACCCGCGGGCAGGCCGAGCTTCAGGTAACGGCGGTTGCGCTCGTTCATCCGGCCGGCGTCGTCGGCCACGTCGAGCGTGCCGCTGTGCGGTGCCCACGCGGTCAGTCCCGTGTAGCCCGCGTTGTCCGCGGGGTCGTACTCGAACGAGCGGTTCTGCACGAGCTCGGCGTACAGGCCGCCGTCCGCGGCGCGGTTGATGTCCTCGAAGAAGACGCCGTACATCGAGTCGTCGATCGCCGCGCCCTTCTCCGTCGCGTCGATCTTGATCGTGTAGTCGGTCTCCGCGGCCGCGCCGGAGTTGGGAACGGCGACCAGCAGACTGGCCGCGAGCGCGGCGCACAACAGGGCGTGCTTGCGGTGCACGGTTTTCCTCCCCCACTCGGAAGTGAGCGTTAACATAGGACTGCGAACTCGTTACGAGCAAGGCCTTGACGCGATAGTTGTGAGCGTTCACTCTTGTCCACCTGACAACCGCGGACACGCGGTCGAGCTCCGCGACAATGCCGTCACCCCGGAGGAATCCCAGTGCTGAAGAAGATCACGACAGTCGCCAGCGTGGTCCTGCTGAGCGCGCTCACGGCCTGTGGCTCGGGTGGTGGTGGGAGCACCGGCTCGTCCGGCGGCGACACCATCACGATGGGCTTCGCCCAGGTGGGTGCCGAGAGCGGCTGGCGCACCGCCAACACCAAGTCGATCCAGGACGAGGCGAAGGCCGCCGGGATCGAGCTGAAGTTCTCCGACGCGCAGCAGAAGCAGGAGAACCAGATCAAGGCGATCCGGTCCTACATCCAGCAGAAGGTGTCCGTCATCGCGTTCAGCCCTGTCGTCGAGACGGGCTGGGACACCGTGCTGCTGGAGGCCAAGCGCGCCAACATCCCGGTGATCCTCACCGACCGTTCGATCGACTCGGACGACACCTCGCTGTACAAGACGTTCCTCGGCTCGGACTTCGTCGAGGAGGGCCGCAGGGCGGGCGACTGGCTCGTGTCCAACGTGTCCGGCCCGGTGAACGTGGTGGAGCTGCAGGGCACCACCGGCGCGGCGCCGGCGATCGACCGCAAGAAGGGCTTCGAGGAGAAGATCGCCGCCAAGCCGGACATCAAGGTCGTGGCGTCGCAGACCGGTGACTTCACGCGGTCCGGCGGCAAGCAGGTCATGGAGGCGTTCCTCAAGTCCCAGCCGAAGATCGACGTCGTGTACGCGCACAACGACGACATGGGCCTGGGCGCGATCGAGGCCATCAAGGCCGCCGGCAAGGTGCCCGGCAAGGACATCAAGATCATCACCGTCGACGCGGTGAAGGACGGCATGCAGGCGCTGGCCAACGGTGAGATCAACTTCATCGTCGAGTGCAACCCGTTGCTGGGCAAGCAGTTGATGGAGCTCACCAAGAAGGTCGTGGCCGGCGAGGACGTCCCGGCGCGGGTCGTGACCGAGGAGGGCACGTTCACCCAGGAGCAGGCCAAGGCCGCGCTTCCCCAGCGCCAGTACTGAGTTCCTTTTCTCGCAGGAGTTCCCACGAGCACCGTGGGCCCGTCACCTCGGCGCATCCGGGTGACGGGCCCGCGGCCCCAGCGACGAAAGCCAGAGCCCATGACCGAGTCACCGCCACCTGTCGTCGAGATGCGGGGCATCAGCCTCGCGTTTCCCGGCGTGAAGGCGTTGCAGGACGTCGACTTCCGGCTGTTCCCCGGCGAGGTGCACGCCCTCATGGGCGAGAACGGCGCCGGCAAGTCCACCCTGATCAAGACGCTGACCGGTGTGCACCGCCCCGACAGCGGGCAGGTCGTGCTGGCCGGCGACGACGTGGCGTTCTCCTCCCCCGGCGAGGCGCAGCACGCCGGGATCAGCACCGTGTACCAGGAGGTCAACCTCTGCGCGAACCTCACGGTCGCGGAGAACATCCTGCTGGGCCGCGAGCCCAGGAGGTTCGGCGGGATCGACTTCCGCGCGATGCGCAAGCGCGCCGCCGAGGTGCTCGCGCGCATCGGCGTGCACGTCGACCCGGCGTCGAGCCTGGGTGAACATCCGATCGCCGTGCAGCAACTGGTCGCGATCGCCCGTGCGATCGCGGTCGACTGCCGCGTGCTGGTGCTCGACGAGCCGACGTCCAGCCTGGACGCGGGCGAGGTCGCCGAGCTGTTCCGGATCATGCGCGTGCTGCGCGACGAAGGCGTCGCGATCCTGTTCGTGTCGCACTTCCTCGACCAGGTCTACGAGATCTCCGACCGCATGACGGTGCTGCGCAACGGAACCCTCGTCGGCGAGCACCTCACCGCCGACCTCGACAGGCGCACGCTCATCGCGCAGATGATCGGCCGCGACCTCGGCACGCTGGAGGCGATCGAGGACGCGGCGGAGAAGCGCAGGGCAGACGGCCCCGTGCTGGTGCACGCCTCCGGTCTCGGCAGGCGCGGCGCGATCGAACCGTTCGACCTGGAGATCAGGGCGGGCGAGGTCGTCGGACTGGCCGGCCTGCTCGGCTCCGGTCGCACGGAGCTCGCCAGGCTGCTCTTCGGCGCGGACCGCGCGGACTCCGGCAGGCTCGTCGTCGACGGCAAGCCGCTGCGCCTGCGCGGGCCGCGTTCGGCGATCGCGGCGGGCATCGCGTTCAGCTCGGAGGACCGCAAGGGCGAAGGCCTCGTCGCGGACCTCTCGATCAGGGACAACCTGGTGCTCGCGATGCAGGCCGCACGCGGCTGGACCCGCCCGCTGCCGCGCAGGACGAAGGACCAGCTGGTCGAGAAGTACCTGAAGGCGCTGGACATCCGCCCGGCCAACCCGGACGCGCTGGTGCGCACCCTGTCCGGCGGCAACCAGCAGAAGGTCCTGCTGGCGCGCTGGCTCGTCACCGAACCGCGGCTGCTGATCCTGGACGAACCGACCAGGGGCATCGACATCGGTGCCAAGGCGCAGATCCAGCAACTCGTCACGACACTGGCCTCGGAGGGCACCGCCGTGCTGTTCATCTCGGCGGAGCTGGAGGAGGTCGTGCGCATCGCGGACAGGATCGTGGTGCTGCGCGACCGGCACAAGATCGCCGAGCTCGACGGCTCGGTGACCGGCGTGGACGAGGTGGTCGAGCTCATCGCGGGCGGGGCCGCACCGGACCCGGAGAAGGTGGTGTCGTGAGGAACGCGACCGCAACGGCAGGCCTGGCTGGACCGGCAGCCTTCCACGACACCCGCACCACAGCCGCGCACAGCGGCACGACCGCGCCGAAGGAGGTGGCCCCGTGAAGAACCGGCTGCTCTGGCCGCTGGCAGCGCTGGCGGCGCTGCTGCTGCTCAACTTCTTCGTCACACCGTCGTTCTTCTCGCTGCGCATGCAGGACGGCCACCTCTACGGCGGCCTGGTCGACGTGCTCAAGAACGGCGCGCCGACGCTGCTGATCGCGCTCGGCATGACGCTGGTGATCGCCACGAGGGGCATCGACCTGTCCGTCGGCGCGGTGGCGGCGATCGCCGGTGCCGTGACGTGCGTCCACATCGGAGCGTCCGGGGACGCGGGCACGGCGATCGCGGGCATGGTGATCGCGCTGGTGCTGTGCGCGGTCCTGGGGCTGTGGAACGGTTTCCTCGTGGCGGGACTGGGCATCCAGCCGATCATCGCGACCCTCGTGCTGATGACCGCGGGCCGCGGCGTCGCCATGCTGGTGACCGAAGGCCAGATCGTCACGGTCAACAACACCGCCTTCAAGCAGGTCGGCGCCGGGTTCGTGGTCCTGCCGATCTCCATCCTGATCAGCCTGCTCGTGCTGGGCGCGGTGGCGTTCGTGACCCGCCGCACCGCGCTGGGCATGCTGATCGAGGCGGTCGGCGTCAACCCGGAGGCGTCGCGGCTGGCCGGCGTGCGGTCCCGCACGATCATCTGGACGGTCTACGTGTTCGCCGCGGTGTGCGCGGGCATCGCCGGGCTGATGATCAGCTCGAACGTCAGCGCCGCCGACGCCAACAGCACAGGGCTGTGGATCGAGATGGACGCGATCCTCGCCGTCGTCATCGGTGGCACCTCGCTCGCCGGCGGGCGCTACTCGCTCACCGGCACGCTGATCGGTGCCCTGATCATCCAGACCCTCACCACCACCGTCTACACGATCGGCGTCGCCCCGGAGGTGACGCTGGTGTTCAAGGCGGTCGTCGTCATCGCCGTGTGCCTGGTGCAGGCGCCGAAGGCCCGTGCGGCACTGAGCTTCCGGAAGGTGGCCGTCTCATGACCACTGTCGTGCGCGGGGTGCCGTCGCGGTTCCTCCCCGTCATCGCGACCGTCGTGCTGTTCGTCCTCGCCTTCGGGGCCGGTTCCGCGCGCTACGACGACTTCGCGTCCGGACAGGTGATCGCGAACCTGTTCATCGACAACGCGTTCCTCATCGTGCTCGCCGCAGGCATGACGTTCGTGATCCTCAGCGGCGGCATCGACCTGTCCGTCGGGTCGGTCATGGCGCTGTCGACCATGGTCACCGCTGCCGGTCTGCGCGCGGGCTGGCCGGTGCCGCTGGTCGTGCTGGCGGTGCTGCTGATCGGGTCGACGCTCGGCCTGCTGATGGGCCTGGTGATCCACCGGTTCGACATCCAGCCGTTCATCGTCACGCTGGCCGGCATGTTCCTCGCCCGCGGCCTGTGCTTCATGATCAGCGTGGAGTCGGTGTCGATCAAGGACAGGACGTTCCGCGACGTCGCCACGGCCGCGATCCCCCTGCCCGGCGGCGTCAGCATCACCTACAACGTCGTCATCGCGCTGCTGGTCGTCGCCGCCGCGATGTACGTCCTGCACCGCACCCGCTTCGGCCGCACGGTGTACGCGGTCGGTGGCAACGAGTCGTCCGCGCTGCTCATGGGCCTGCCCACCGCGCGCACCAAGGTCGGCGTCTAC
>JASLAV010000885.1 GCA_030146905.1 Lentzea sp.
TCCACTCGTCGCCGTCGAGCAGCGTGATCTCGCCTTCGAGCACGTAGAACGACTCGGAGAACGTCTTGTGGAAGTGCGGGCGGGCACCGGGCTGACGTGCTTCCATCCGCCACTCGAACAGGCCGAACTCGCCGTTCGTGACGGATCCTGGCGCCACGAAACGGGCGGCCTTGGTGCTGAACCCCACCTCGGAGGCCGGTCGGAAGGTCATTGCTGCTCCCCAAAAATGAAGTTGATTCAGGTCTCCTGCGTGACCAGGAGTGGTTCTAGACTCGCCCGATGGCACATGACGCGGATGTCATCGTCGTCGGCGCGGGCCTCGCGGGTCTCGTCGCGACCGCAGAGCTCGCGGACGCCGGCCGCAAGGTCATCCTCCTCGACCAGGAGCCGGAGGCGACGTTCGGCGGCCAGGCCTGGTGGTCGTTCGGCGGGCTGTTCATGGTGGACACGCCAGAGCAGCGCAGGCTCAGGGTCAGGGACTCCCACGACCTGGCGCTGCAGGACTGGATGGGCTCGGCCGCGTTCGACAGGGAGAGCGACCACTGGCCGCGGCTGTGGGCACAGGCCTATGTGGACTTCGCCTCCGGCGAGAAGCGCTCGTGGCTGCACAACATGGGCATGCGCTGGTTCCCGTTCGTGCAGTGGGCGGAACGCGGCGGGTACCTGGCCGACGGGCACGGCAACTCGGTGCCGCGGTTCCACGTCACGTGGGGCACCGGGCCCGGCGTGGTCGCTCCGTTCGAGCGGCGTGTGCGGGAGGCCGTGGCGAAGGGGCTGGTGACGCTCAGGTTCCGGCACCGCGTCACGGACATCAGCGTCACCGGCGGCGTGTGCGACGGCGTGTCCGGCGAGGTGCTGGAGCCGTCGCCGGTCGGCAGGGCCGAGCCGAGCTCGCGGAACGTGACGGGCGACTTCTCGCTGAGCGCGCAGGCCGTGATCGTCACGTCCGGCGGCATCGGCGCGAACCACGACCTGGTGCGCAAGAACTGGCCGGAGCGGATGGGCACGCCGCCGAAGTTCATGCTGTCCGGCGTTCCCGACTTCGTGGACGGGCACATGCTGGAGGTCACGCAGAAGGCGGGCGGCGCGATCATCAACGCCGATCGCATGTGGCACTACCCCGAGGGCATCGCCAACTACGCGCCGGTGTGGGGCAGGCACGGCATCCGGATCCTGCCGGGCCCGTCGCCGCTGTGGCTCGACGCGGACGGCAAGCGGTTCCCGATCCCGCTGTTCCCCGGCTTCGACGCGCTGGGGTCGTTGCAGCACATCACGACGCACGGTCACGAGCACTCGTGGTTCGTGCTGAACAAGCGGATCATCGGCAAGGAGTTCGCGCTGTCGGGCTCCGAGCAGAACCCCGACCTGACGGGCAAGGACACGCGGGCCGTCCTCAAGCGCGCGCTGCCGGGCGCGGTCGCGCCGGTGGAGGCGTTCGCGAGGATGTCCAAGGAGTTCATCCAGGCCGGCACGGTCGCGGACCTGGCGCGCGGCATGAACGCGCTGACCGGCGAGGACCGCATCGACGCCGCCGCGCTGGAGAAGACGATCGTCGAGCGCGACCGCCAGGTGACGGCGGGCCTGAGCAAGGACATGCAGGTCAACGCGATCCGGTCGGCTCGCCAGTTCCTGACGGACAAGCTGATCCGCGTGGTCGAGCCGCACCGGTTGCTCGACCCGAAGGCCGGTCCGCTGATCGCCGTGCGGTTGTCGGTGATCACGCGCAAGACGCTGGGAGGCCTGCACACCGACCTGTCGTCGCGGGTGCTCGACTCGTCAGGCCAGCCGCTGCCGGGTCTCTACGCCGCCGGCGAGGCCGCCGGGTTCGGTGGCGGTGGTGTGCACGGGTACCGCGCGTTGGAGGGGACTTTCCTCGGCGGCTGCCTGTTCTCCGGCCGGGTGGCGGGGCGTTCCGCCGCCGACGCGGTGGAGTAGGTCAACGGGTTCTCGCGTGGTGGACGCGGGTTGACGGTCCTGCGGCCTGCGGCTGTGCTGGGGGTATGACGCAGATCGGTGTCCTGGCCGGCAACCCGCGGCCAGCGTCACGCACGCTGCAGGCCGCGCTGGAAACCCCGGGACGGGCCGAGGTGCTGGTCGTGTCCACCCCGACGTACAAGGCCGCGTACACCGGGCTGCTCAAGGCCGTGCTGGACCAGGCACCGTCGGGATGGTTGAAGGGCAAGGTCGTCGTGCCGCTTCAGGCCGCCGCGTCGGACAGGTACGCGCTCGCGGTCGAGGTGCACCTGAGGCCCGTGCTGACCGAGCTGGGTGCGTTGGTGCCGCAGGCCTTGTTCCTCAACGAGGCGTCACTTCCCGCTCAGCCCGCGGACTTCGCGCTCGACGCCGACGTGCTGAAGGCGTTGGTCCGGTGAAGGAACAGCTGCGGGCGAACGACACCGCGAACTCCGTGAACGGCATCCGCACCAGAGCGGGATGTCCGGTGAAGAGCTCGTGGTAGTGGCCCCACGCGATCTCCTTGGCCATCAACGGCCACACGTCGGCGCGGAAGTCGAGCTCTTTACACCGCAAGGTGTCCGCGACGAAGAAGTGCGGCAGCTTCGGGCGCGTTCCCTGCAACCGGTAGCCCGTCTTCGAGTGGTACGGGACACCGCGCCGGGAACCGACGTAGATCGTCGGTCCTCGCCGGACGGGAGGTACTCGAGCCGGCCGGACCGCACGTACCTGCCGCCGCGGCCCTCGGTCAGCAGCACCATCAGGTCGATGAACGCCAGGCCGAACCCGCGCAGCACCACGTCGCCCCGCACCGCCGACAGGTCAGCGTCGGCCGAGTACAGCTGCGGCACGTAGACCAGGCCGTGGCGCGAGGCGTGGTCGGCGAGCTCGCGGTGCTCCGGTTCGGGTTCGGCGTCGAGGTGCCCGAGTGCGAGCACGAGGACGTCCGCCTCCAGGGGACTCGGGTTCCTCGCCCGCCGCCTACGCCGCGGGAGGCGCGGAAGCGGACATCTTCTGCCTGTGGGGCGACCCGCTCGCCGAGACCGCGCAGCAGATCGAAGCGGTCAAGCAGGCCGCCAAGGACGCCGGCAGGACCGACGTGCCGAGGATCCAGATCGCCTTCCGGCCGATCATCGCGCCGACCGAGGAACTGGCGTGGGAGAAGGCGCACAGGACGGTGGAGCGGATCGAGGCGCGCAAGGCGAACGGGCCGCTGAGCCGCGGGCACTCGCTGACGAACCCGGAGAACACCGGATCGCAACGGCTCCTGGCGGTCGCGGAGCGCGGCGAGCGGTCCGACCGTGCACTGTGGACGCCGACGGCGAAGGCCACCGGCGGCGCGGGCAACTCCAACGCGCTGGTCGGCACGCCGGAGACGGTCGCGCAGGCGTTGCTGGACTACTACGACCTCGGCGTCGACATCCTCTCGGCGCGCGGCTACGACCTGCTCGGCGACGCGATCGACTTCGGCAGGTACGTGATCCCGCTGGTGCGCGAGGAGGTCGCGAAACGGGACCGCGCCAAAGCCGCCTGAGTGAAACGCATTTGAACCCATTTCAAGGCAAGGCGTTTGGACACAACCGGATTCGGCATTTTTCCGGAGCGCACCGCCAGTGCGGTGGATCATTGGTTCAAACGAGTGAATTCGTGGCCGAACCGCCGGTTCTGGACGGGGAATCGGGATTGGGCCGGGATCAGGTCGTGACTGATCAGTAAGCTCATCCGCAGGACCCGCAGGCACCTCGTCCGGCGTCCGACGACCGATCAGCACATCATCCCGGTCCCCACGAATGGCCACCTGAGCTGAATGAAAATGGTCGACAGCCCCGAGCGCGCCGGTCACTGGGCGGCGGCGATCTCCAGCACCCTCATCGCGAACCTGACGCGCGCGAAACTCGAAGAACTGCTCGGCGGTTACGTCGAGCAGTTGCTCGGTGGTGGCGTGGACGCGGCCAGGGAGGTCGGCCGTTCCATGGTCGAGCACGACTTCATCTCCTCGGCGACGCTGGAGCGGACGCTGTCCCACCTCGGTGAGCACACGCCGGTGACGCCGGCCCAGCTGGCCGCGCTCGCCGCCGGCTACGCGGAGGGGTTGCGGGACCGCACCCTCGACCAGCAGGAGATCACCCGCACGGCCGCCATCAACGCGATGCGCCTCGCCGAGAGCGCGGTCAGGGTCAGCGAGGCCAAGTTCAGGGCGATCTTCCGCAGCTCGGCGTTCGGCATCATCGTGAGCAGCCTCAAGGGCGACATCATCGACGTCAACGAGGCGTTGCTGGCGATGCTCGGCTACACGGCGGACGACATCGGCAGGATGAGCGGCCGCGACCTCGTGCACCCGGAGGACAGAGCCGGGCTGAGAGAGCTCGCCAGACAGCTGATCGCCTCCGACTTCGACAACGTCAGGGTCGAGAAGCGGATGGTCCGCAGCGACGGCGAGACGATCCAGACCCACATGGCGATCTCGCTGGTGCGCGAGGAGGGCGACGCGCCGCCGTACTTCGTCACGATGGTCGAGAACATGAACGAGATGCGGGCGCTGCAGACGCAGCTCGTGCGCCAGAGCCTCAACGACATGCAGACAGGCCTCCCGAACCGCGCCCAGTTCCTCGGCTGGCTCGAAGGCGCCGTCGGGTCGAAGGGGCCGGACACGGTCGCGCTGGTGCAGGTCGACGTCGACGGCTTCCGCGGCGTGAACGACGCGTTCGGGCACGAGACCGGCGACCGGGTGCTGATGCACGTCGCGAGACATCTGCGGGCGGTGTTCACCGAGGAGGTGGGCAAGGTCGCGCGCATCGGCGAGGACGAGTTCGGCGTCCTCATCAAGAACCCGCGTGACGCACTGGCGTTGATCGCGCTCGTCGACGACTTCACCGCGCGGCTGGACGAGGCGACCTGGATCGACGGCCACGGCATCGGTGTCACGACCAGCGTCGGCATCGTGACGCGGCCGGCGCGCGGCGGTGACGCGGCGGACCTGCTGCGCGCGGCGGACGTGACGGTCGGCTGGGCCAAGCGCGACGGCAAGGCGCAGTGGGCGTTGTACGACAAGGAACGCGACCAGCTCGACAAGGAGCGGTACGCGCTCGCCGCGTCCATCCCCGGCGCGCTGGAGGAGGGCCAGTTCCGCGTCGACTACCTGCCGGTCCGCTCGCTGGCCGACGGCTCGGTGCTCGCGCTGGAAGCCAAGATCGTCTGGGACCACCCCACCCGCGGCGTGCTGTGCCCCGACGTCTTCCTCGACCGGTCCTCGGACAACGGCATGATCGTCCGGCTCGTGCGCTGGGCGCTGTCGGAGGCGTGCGAGCGGGCGAGCGGGTGGCACGAGGCACTGGGCGAGCACATGCCCGTGGTGTCGATCGACCTGCCGACGCGGCTGTGCCAGGAGCCGGAGCTGCACGCCGAGGTGGCCCGCGTGCTGAACCGCACGGGCCTGCCCGCGTCCCGGCTGCGCTTCGAGCTGCACGAGCGGCTGCCCGTGCTGCTGAACGACGAGCAGCTGGAAGAGCTGACGATCCTCGCCGAACGCGGCGTCGAGCTGGTGCTGGACCAGCTGACCGGCGGCAACGCGGGCGTCGGCCGGCTGCGGATGCTGCCGTGGAGCGGCGTGAAGTTCTCCCCCACCGTCGTGCACGGCCTCGACTCCGGCGCGAACGTGGTGGACGAGAGCGCGGCCGTCGCGCTGCTGGAGTGGGCGTCGGTGCTGCGGCTGCCGATGTACGCCGAGGACGTGCGGAGCGAGGCCGAGGCGTCACGGCTGGCGTCGCTGGGTGTGGTCGGCGCGCAGGGGCCGCACTTCGGGCCCGCGCTGTCGGCCGCCGAGGTCTCCGCGCTGCTTCTCACGTAATTCTTATCAGGGTTTTTCAGGCCTATCGCACAGCTTGCTCACATGATGGCGGTCCATCGTGGAGTCATGACCGAGCAGAGCTTCCCCGCGATGAGCGGGACACTGGTGGAACCGCAGCCCGCCGTTGCTCCGGCGCCGAAGTTCTGGCGCCGCACGGCTCCCGCGCTGACCGCGGCGGCGCTCGTCGCCGGGTTGTTCGGAGGCGTCACCGGCGCGGTGATCGCCTCCCCCGACGCGGCCCCGTCGTCGGTGGTGGCGGCGCAGACGGTCTCCAACCAGTCCACCGCCGACTGGACGACGACCGCCTCGACCGTGCTGCCCTCGGTGGTCCAGGTGAACGTCGGCAACGGCCTCGGCTCCGGCGTCGTCCTGACGGCCGACGGCAGGATCCTCACCAACAACCACGTCGTGGCGTCGGTCGGCGGCCAGGTCACCGTGACGCTGAACGACGGCCGCGAGGTTCCCACCACCGTCGTCTCCACGGACCCCGCCTCGGACCTCGCGGTGCTGCAGGCGTCCGGCGTCTCCGGCCTCACCCCGATCAAGTGGGCCGACTCGGACTCGGTGAAGGTCGGTGACGCGGTCATGGCGATCGGCTCGCCGTCCGGCCTGCAGGGCACCGTGACCACCGGCATCGTGTCGGCGCTGGACCGCAAGGTCACCGTGCCCGGCGAGAGCCGCCGCGCGTCCTCCGTGTCGTACCAGGCGATCCAGACCGACGCGTCGATCAACCCCGGCAACTCCGGTGGCGCGCTGGTGAACGCGGCCGGTGAGCTGGTCGGGATCAACTCGGCGATCTACTCGCCCGCGTCGAGCAGCGGTGAGGCCGGGAGCGTCGGGATCGGGTTCGCCATCCCGTCCGACACCGCCAAGCAGATCGTGGACGAGCTCAGCTGACCCGGCAACCGTGCACAGGGCCGCGGCGACACCGCGGCCCTGCCTCGTCAGGACAGCCAGTCGGGGCGCAACGGCATGTGCGACGTCGTCCCGTCCAGCTTCACCCCGAGCACCTGGTGCAGCTGGATGTTGTTGCGGTCGAACCCGAGCCGTGACGCCGCCAGGTACAGCCTCCACACCCTGGCCCTGGCCTCGCCGACCTCCTCCACCGCCTCGTCCCAGTGCTCCTCCAGGTTGCGGCTCCAGGCGGCGAGGGTCAGCGCGTAGTGCTCGCGGATGTTCTCCTCGTGCCGCACCTCGAACCCGGCGTCGTGCATCTGGGACACGAGGTGACCAGGCCCGACCAGCTCACCGTCCGGGAACACGTACCGGTCGATGAACGGGCCGGACAGCGCCCGCTGCTTGTTGTCCGGCCGGGTGATGCAGTGGTTGAGCAGGCGGCCGCCCGGCTTGAGCTTGCGGTACAGCGCGGTGAAGTAGGCGGGCAGCTTCGCCTTGCCGATGTGCTCGGTCAGCCCGATCGACGACACCGCGTCGAAGCCGGTCTCCCGCACGTCGCGGTAGTCGAGGTGGCGCACCTCGGCGAGGTCGGACAGGCCGGCCTCGACGATCGCCTTCTGCGCCCACTCGGCCTGGTTGCGCGAGAGGGTCACTCCGATCGCCCGCACCCCGTGCTCGCGGGCGGCGTGCATGACCATGCCGCCCCAGCCGCAGCCGACGTCCAGCAGCTTCATGCCGGGCTTGAGACCCAGCTTGCGCGCCACCAGGTCGTGCTTCTCGAACTGCGCCTCCTCCAAAGTGGACTCGAACGTCGGGTACACCGCGCAGGTGTAGGCCATCGACGGGCCGAGGATCCACTCGTAGAACTGGTTCGACACGTCGTAGTGGTGCGCGATGGCCTGCTGGTCGCGGGCCTTGGAGTGGCGCAGGCCGCGCAGCCGGGTCTCCTGCGGTGGCGGGGCGACCTTGTACGACAGCCGGACCTTGCCGAGGAAGCGCAGCAGCTCGACGCGCTGCAACCACGGCAGCTCGCGCAGGGAGAACTCGGAGAGCTGGGAGAGGCCGGCGTGCACGTCGCCGAGTATCTCCAGGTGGCCGGTCACGTAGGCGCGGGCGAGGCCGAGCTCACCTGGCGCGGAAGCCAGGTAGGACAGGGCTTCCGGCGTCTTGATGTCGATCGCGACCGGAGCGGAGTCGGGCCCGGCGGCGCTGCCGTCGTAGGCCTTGAAGCGGACGTCGTTGCCGCCGGTGATGCGCTGGAAAATAGAGGCCAACCGCATTCATCGTCCCCTGACACACTTGGCGTACAGATCAGGCAGGCGGTTCGTCTGGTCGTACCGGCTCTTCACGGACCGGTAGTGCGAACCGTTGTAGTGCCGCCAGAACTCGTCCTCCGAGTAGTAGGAGTCCGAGTACAGCGACTTGTGGCCGCCCAGCCGCGCCACCTCGCGCTCGATCAACCGGTTGCGGTCACCCATCTTCTCCCCCGGACGCACCGGGACCTCCGACCAGAACCCGACGTTGACGTACAACGTTCCAGGGTCCATCGGGTACAGCGGCCAGCCCGTGGTGTCGCGCAGCCGGACGGGGCACAGCCACACCGGCGAGATGCCGATCTCGCGGTCGAAGAAGTCGAGGAAGTCGGCCAGCCCTCCGACGGGGATCTCCACGTCCTGGATCACCGGCTCGACGTCCACGCGCGGCCTCAGCCGGCGGTGCTTGGCCACCAGCTTGCGGTACACGTCCGAACGCAGGTACCGCTTGGGCCACAACCGGCGCACGACCGGGTTCTGCGCCCCGAACGCGCGGGAGCACCAGAACCAGTCGGTGTCCCAGCGCCACAAGTAGTCGTGGATCGTCAGGTGGTCCGTCCGTCGCTTCTGGATGGACCGGTAGTAGATCTGGTTGCCGGTGTAGTCGGACGTGTAGGGCGCGATGTCGGCGTAGTGGCCCAACGTCAGGTACATCTCACCACGTGAGAACACGGTGCCGTCGACGAAGTCCGCGGAGCCGTCGGCGCAGACCTCCTCGATGAGCGCGGCGCACTCGGCGAACGAGCCGAACGGCACGTGCCGCAGCCGGACGAACTGGCGCACCGGCTCCAGCTCGATCTCCAGCCGCAGCGCGTACCCCAGCGTCCCGTAGGAGTTGGGGAACGCGCGGAACAGGTCGTCGTCCGGCTTCGCGACCACGACCTCGCCGTCACCGGTGAGGATCTCCAGCTCGCGCACGGACTCGTGCGGCAGTCCGTTGCGGAATGACGTGGACTCGATGCCGAGTCCCGCCACCGCACCGCCGATCGTGATGGTCTTGAGCTGCGGCACGACCAACGGCATGAGGCCGTGGGGCAGTGTCGCGGCGACGAGGTTTTCATAGGTGGTCATGCCCTGCACCTGTGCGGTGCGTCCGACCGGGTCCACCGACAGGACCCGGTCGAACCTGCCGACGTCCAGCCCACCGGCCTGGTCGGCGCGGAACCGGAAGAGGTTCGACGTCTTCTTCGCGAGCCGCACCGGCGCACCTTCGCGCATCGCGGCGTACTGCGCGGTCAACGCAGCCACGGCCGAGCTGTGCCCATGGTCACTCACGCCGACGACGTTATTCCTCGTCAGCGCCGTTGGCACGCCCAAAAGCCGGAATGGCCCAGCGATCTCTCGCCGCACCCTGCCCAAAGTTACTACCCGGTAGTAGCGTGCGGACATGGCTACGCACGAGGTGACCAACCAGGTCCCCCCGCTGAGGGGTCACGACGTCGCGGACGACCCCGCCCTGCTCACCTGGGCCGACGACGCCGAGCTGCACTCGCTGGGCAGGCTCGCGGGCAGCGAGGAGTGGCAGGAGCGCGGCAGGCTCGCGAACACCTACCCGCCGGTGCTGCACACGCACGACCGGTACGGGAACAGGATCGACGAGGTCGAGTTCCACCCTGCGTGGCACGATCTGATGAACGTCGCCGTTTCGCACGGTTTGCACGCCTATGTCGACGGTGCGCATCTCAGCAGGGCCGCCAAGTTCTACGTGTGGTCGCAGACCGAGGCCGGTCACGGATGTCCGGTTTCGATGACCTAC
>JASLAV010000325.1 GCA_030146905.1 Lentzea sp.
CAGGACGCTGGCCACCGGTGGCGACGACCACAGCGTGCGGCTGTGGCGCGACGGAGCCGAGCTCATGTCGTTGGCCGGCACCAGGATCGACGTGTACGACCTGGCCTTCAGCCCGGACGGGCGCACGCTCGCCGCCGGCAGCGGCAACGACAAACCGGTGCGGCTGTGGGACGTCTCCGACCCCGCCAACCCTTCCGAGCACCCCTCCCTCATCGGGCACGAGGACGTCGTCGGCAGCGTCGAGTTCAGCCCGGACGGACGCACGCTCGCGTCCGGCAGCGACGACCGCACGGTGCGCCTGTGGGACGTCCGCGATCCCCGGCACGTCACCGAGATCGCCACGCTGTCCGGAGCCGCCATCGCCGTCGCCGACATCACGTTCAGCCCGGACGGCCGGACCCTGGCGTGGACCATGTTCGACCCGACCATGCGCCTGCTGAACACGGATCTCGGCGCCGCCGTCGCCCAGGCGTGCGGCTCGGCGGGACCGCGTCTCACCGAGGACCAGTGGCGCCGGCACGTCCCGGACGTCCCGTACAGCCCTCCCTGCTGACGGGTGCGCCGGGCGATTGGCGGATGACCGCCACCACCGCCAACGAGCGCCACCTCAATTCAATGCCGGATCCCATGTTCCACTACAACCACTGCCGGCCCGACCAGACGCGGCAACTCCCGCCACCTCGACAGACCGCCCAGGCCGATCACACAGCTGAACGCGTTACCCTGCTGAGACGATCTCGGTGAGATCACCTCAGCGACTGTCAAAACATTTCCGCCGTCGCTTCACGGGGTCCACAGGCACCTTTCGGCCATCACGGTGATTGCCTTGCCAGCACTGTTCGATCGCCTTTACCTTGGCACGTGCAGATAGCCAGGGGGATGATTGATCCGGCTCTGATCCGTTCCGTGGCGCCCATCGCGGCGGCCACGGCGTTGGTCGGGGCCTCATTCGGGGCAATTGCGGTGTCGACCGGATTCGATCCGTGGTTGGCGATTCTCATGTCGTTGACGGTCTCGTCGGGCGGCTCGCAGTTCGTCGCCGTCGGCGTGGTGGCCGCCGGGGGCGCGCCGATCGCGGCGGTGGTGGCCGGATTGGTGCTCAACGCCCGGCATCTGCCATTCGGTTTGGTGGTCGGGCCGTGGCTGGGCAAACGCTGGTCGGCGCGGCTGCTGGGGTCGCAGATCATATTCGACGAATCGGTCGCGTTCGCGCTCGCCCACCGGGACAAGGGAAATGCACGGGCCGCGTTCTGGACCGCCGGTGTGATCCTGTACTCGTGCTGGAACATCGGCACCGTGGTCGGAGTCGTCGCCGGGGAATGGATCGGCGATCCGAACAGCTTCGGGGTGGACGCGGCGTTCCCGGCGGGCATTCTCGCGCTGTTGTTGCCGACGCTGCGCGACTGGCAGTCCCGTGCCGTCGCCGCGTCGGCCGCGGTGCTCGCCCTGGTGGCCACTCCGCTGCTGCCGCCGGGTGGGCCGGTGCTGGTGGCGCTGGGTGGGCTCGCCGCTGCCGCGCTGCCGACGCCGGGGCGGAAGAAGACCGATGACGAGAAGGTGGAGTCGTGACCCTCGCCGCGATCCTGGTGCTCTTCGCGGGCACCTACCTGTTCCGGCTCGCCGGTCCGCTGCTGCGCGACCGGGTGGAGCTGCCCGAACGGGTCGTGCGAATGTTCGGGCTCGGCGCGATCGCGCTGCTCGCCGCGTTGGTCGTGACGGCGGGCCTGACCGCGGACGGCGGGTTCGCCGGCTGGGCGCGCACCGGCGGGCTGGCGGCGGGAGCCGCGGCGGCGGTGGCCAAGCTGCCGTTCGCCGCGATCGTGCTGATCGCCGCGGGCACCGCCGCCGGCCTGCGCCTGTTGGGCGTGCGGTGACCCGCGTCAACTATCAGCGGAAGCAGTCACCCGAGCCCGCAGGCTGACTTTGTCGATCTTGCCAACGCCCTTCATCGGCAGCGCGTCGAGCACCACCAGCTCCTCCGGCAGCTTGTACCGGGCCAGGCCGAGGCGGTCCAGGTAGGCCCGCACCTCACGCAGGTCGACGGTGCGGCCGTCGGCGGGCACGGCGACCAGGCAGACGATCTCGCCGAGCACGGGGTGCGGCTTGGCCACCGCCGCGCACGTCCGCAGGTCGGGGTGTTCGACCAGGGCGGCTTCCAGTTCCTCCGCGGAGATCTTTCGCCGCCTCGGTTGATCACGTCCGGGGTCCGGCCCTCCACCACGGTGTTGCCGGAGGGGTGCAGCCGCACCAGGTCGCCGGTGCGGTAGAAGCCGTCCGAGGTGAAGGCGTGCTCGTCGGCGCCGGGATCGCGTCCTCGGGCAACGGGGCCGGGCCGCACAGCCGCCGCAGGTCGACCTCGTCCGCGCCGAGGGTGCCGTCGTCGCCCGCGACCAGCAGGGTGCGCGAGCTCGGCGACCGCTCGCGCAGGGCCCTCGCCATGGCGAGGTGGTCGAAACGGCGGATCCGGGCAGGCACCGCCATCGCGATGGCCTCCACCGTCGGACGCCACGGCCTGCCACCCGCCCACGCCTGTGCCCGGCAAGGCACCTCGTACGCCGACCTGAGCGGCGAGGTCCCGTTCGTCCGGCGCAGCATCGCCGAACTGCACGACATCGCCGTCGCGACAGGCGCCCGCATCGTCCACGCGTGCGGCTTCGAAGCGATCCCCTCTGACATCGGGATCTTCCTGCTGGCCGACCGGGCACGCGCCGACGGCGAGGGCGGCCTGACCGACACCGTCGTCATCCTCGAATCCTTCAAAGGTGGCATGAACGCGGGAAACCTGGACTCCGCCCAGGCACTCGCCGCCGCACTCGAGGCCGATCCCGCGCTACGTGACGCGATCGCAGACCCGTGGGCGCTCGCCGCGACCCCGGGCAAACCGTCCGCATGGGACGAAGATCCCCCATGCCGTCTCCAAAGACCGCCTGACCGGTCGCCGGCTCGCCCCCGCACTGGGCAGTCCCTTCAACAGCAGGCTGGTGCGCCGCAGCGACTCGCTCACCCCAGGTGGGTACGGCGAGCAGTTCCGCTACCGCGAAGGCATGGGCGTCGGCACGTCGCCGATCGCGTACCCCAAGGCCGTCGTGGTCGAACTCGGGCTGTCGCTGATGAAGTTCCTCCTCACCTCGCGCTCCGCCCGACGCGTCATGACCCGGCTCCTGCCGCCCGGCTCCGGCCCGTCGGACGAACTTCAACGCAACGGCCGCTTCCGGGTCGCCGTCCAGGGATTCGAGATCTCGGTGGACCGGGAACGATCGGACGCCGACAATCTGTGAGGCGCTTTGCCAATGGTGCCGGTTCTCCACGCTCCCCCGGCACGCGGCAGTTCTACCAAAGCCGAAGAACGGCCGCAGCAGCCGGTTCAAGAACGCCGACGCCTCACGCCCGCGTGACTGCCGGCGCCGCCGTGACCTTTTTCTGCCGTGTGTCGGCCGAGTAATGGGCGACCGCTATCGCTCCGGCGATCGCCAGGGCAAAACCTATGGTCGCGGCGGCCACATAACCATCGCGGACGTGATCGCCGAGGTAGACCAGTCCGACGAATGACGACAGCGCCGTGTTGGTGGTGAACATGATCGCGGTGACACCGGTCGGACCGCCCTTCTGCAGCGCCATCGCGAACAGCACCGCCGCGGTGAGTCCGTTCAGGACGATGGACCAGGCCGCCGGTTCCAGGACGAGTCGCCACGCGGCGTCCGGGAGATGGAGTGTCCGTGCCGAGATGCCGACGACGCCGTACGCGACACCGGAGCCGAACGCCAGCGCCACCGTCGCCCAGACGAGCTTGTGGCGTCGGGCGTAGATGGCGATCGCCGCCACCGGAATCGCGGCGGCCACGAGGAGCCACCGCCATTGCGGTGGCAGGGGCTGCGCGGGGCCCGGCTCCGCGGACACGCCCAGCAGGACCAGGCCGGTCGCGCCGACACCCAGCGCGCCCCATCCAGGTGCACGCAGGTGGGAGCCCATGAGAGCGCTGATCATGGCGGTCACGCCGACGCTGAACGCGAGCATCGACTGGACGAGGAACAGCGGCAGCCGGTGCAGCGCCGCAGAGGCACAGGCGAATCCCAGCAGGTTCACACCGAGACCGAGGAAGTACAGCCACTGACGCCGGAGAGCGATGAGATCGAGAGACCTTCCGCCGTACGCACCCGCACGCCGGACACCCATGGACTCCAAGATCGAACCACTGCCTGACGCCAGGGTCGCCAGCACGGCGAGGAGGTAACCCAGAGCCATCCGTCCATTGTGTCAGCCGGTGGTCGTGGGGCTTTCAACGTCCCCCATGAGGACGGCTGATCCAGCACCTCACCGTGACAGCGCTCTCCTGCCTCCAGGGCGCTCACCTGCGCGGCCTGGAGACCGGGAACTCGCAACTGAAATTGGCACCGAAAAGTCCAATCGCGCAGACTGGCCCTTCCCGCTGGTTTCGAGCTGTTCAATAGCGCGTGAATCTAGTGAGGAATTCAAATTCACGTTTTCAGCGTCAGTGGCGCGGAGTTCTGGCAACCCGCAGGAAACGGCAGGACAGTGACACGCGGCGCACCACGACCCTATGGCCGGGCCTTTCCGGCGGTGTCCTGATCAGGCCGGCCCTTGGCACGGGTGGTGCGCCGCAACGGCCGTTCCTGAAGCAGGAACGCGAGCACACACCCGATCACCGCGGCACCGAGTGCGGTCAGCAGCACCACGTGCAGAGCCTGAGCGAAGTGGGTGAGCAGTTCCGTGCGTGCGGACTCGGGCAGCGCGTCCAGTTCGGTGCGGTTGAGCGTGGCGCCGTGGTGGCCGAGGTCGCGCATCGTGCCACTCGTGGCTCCGCTCGCCAGCGAGGTCGCGAAGACCGTGCCCAGCACGGCCAGGCCCAGTGAGGCACCCATCGTGCGACTGAAGGTGGTGGTGGAGGTCGTCACGCCGAGGTCCCTGTCCTCGGCTGCGTTCTGCGCGGCCAGCATCATCACGGGGCTCGCCATGCCCAGGCCCGCTCCGCACAGGACCAGGCCCAGCACCTGGAACCAGGTCGGTGTGCTGATGTCCAGTTGGGCGAGGAGGAACACCCCGGCCAGCAGTGTGAGGGTTCCGGCGATGGAAAAGACGCGGTACCGGCCCAGTCTGGCGATCGCCCTGCCGCAGACGAAGGCGGTCACGGCCATGACGAACATCATCGGCGCCATCCGCAGTCCCGCGGCGAGCGGGGAGGCACCGTGGACCAGTTGCAGGTAGAGCGGCATG
>JASLAV010000422.1 GCA_030146905.1 Lentzea sp.
GCTCCGCCGCCTTCTTCTGCTTCTCCACCTCGATGCGGTTCTTCTCGACGAAGTGCAGCGCCCAGTGGAAGCCGCCGCGGATCAGGCAGACGATCGCCGTGGCGAAGAACAGCCCGTAGGGGATGCTCATGCCCATCAGGATGCCGTACACGGCGGCCACGCCACCGCCGAACGCGATCTGGGCGGCGGGTTTGGACGGTGACGTGCCCGGGTCCGTCACCATGTAGTTCGTGTAGAGCACGAACGCGATGCCCGTCATCATGCCCAGCCCCGACGGGATGGAGACGTCGAGGAGGATGCCGCGGATGATCGCCTGGAGGGCGAACCCGATCAGCCAGGCCATGATCAACCAGAGCCGGCCGGTCAGCATGCCGTTGAGCATGGTGCCCGCGGTGATGATGATCAGCGGGATCAGCCAGTCGAAGAACGTGCCGACGTGCTCGCTGAAGTGGTACGGCGGCGCGACCGAAGCCCAGGGGAACACCAGCAGCACGATCGCGATGCCGAAGTTCGACGGGTTCATGTAGTGCCGCATCCGGCCCTTCACCGGCGCCCGGAGCACCCACTTCGCGCCGACCGCCACGACCACACCGAAGATCATCACCCAGATCTGGTCGTTGACGTAGGTCAGCATGTTCACCGCGAGCGCGGTGATGTGCGCGGGGTAGAGGAACTCCATCAAGCCCCGGAACCCGTTGTTCGCGTAGCGGGGCGCGCGCCCCTCCTGCCGGGCCCCGATCCACTCCAACCCGATCTCGACGCTGTAGGCGGTGGCCAGCGCGATGAACGGCCACAGCCACGCCTGCTCGAACCCGAGGACGGTGTAGCCGAGGATGTTGAAGATGGAGATGGAGATCGCGAAGCGCCTGAGCGCGGTGATGACCTTGGGGTCGTGCCGCGGCGGGCTGGGAGCCGTCTTGGTCTCGGCCATGTCCGTCACTTCTCCTTGGCCTGGTCGCCGAGCTGGATGTCGTGCCAACCCGGGTTCAGTGTCATGTCCTGCTCGTGGATCTCGCCGTCGCGGTCGCGCCACTTGATGTGCGCCTGGACGGCCCGGTCCTCGGACCCGAGACCGAAGTGGACCTCGTGGCTGCGCTTGCCGGAGTGGCCGCTGCCGCCGTCGACCCGGTTGATGTGCTTCTTGCCCGACGCCGTGGTGACCGTGACCTGCGCGCCGATGACCGGGGAACCGGCGCCGGCGAACGAGCCCTCGGCACCGTCCTCGTCGTGGGTCAGGCGCAGGCCGACGAAGCCGTTGCCGCCGCCGCCGGTGTTGCGGTAGAGGACCGGGTCGGCCCACTGCCGGGAGATCGCCATGTCCAGCAGGCCGTCGCCGTCGATGTCACCGGTCGCGATGCCGCGGGTGGGCACCGGGGCGGCCATCCCGAGCTGGTGGGACAGGTCGCTGTAGAAGTCGCGCTGGTTCTTGGCGAAGAAGTGGAAGTGCTGGCTGCCGCCGACGTCGTCGCCGGGGCCGACGATCGGCCACCACACCGGGTTGTCCAGCAGCGCGTCGTTCGCCGTGGCCAGCTCCTGCAGCTGGGGCCAGCGGTTGACGTCGCCCTTGACGAAGCCGGTCGCCTGGAGGACCTCCGACTCGGCGTTGTTGTCCAGGTCGGCGATCTTCACGTCCCAGCCCCAGCCGGACCAGGCCAGCTGCAGCGGCGCGCTCTCGTCCTCCCAGACCGCCTTGCCGTCCTTGAGGTTGGAGGTGATCGAGTTCATGTCGCCCTCCGTGCTCATGAAGGCGAAGTGGGACTCCTCGATGCCGAACGACGTGGTGATGTTGCTGACGTACATGTCGTACACCTGGTCGCCGTTCAGGTCGCCGAAGTCGACGCCCATGCCCTTGAACGAGTCGATGCCGACGTTCTTGCTCTTCGGCTCCATCGGGCCCTTGCTGCCCTCCACCAACCGGAACTTGAGGTTGCCGGGCGTGGACTCGTTGTACAGGAAGCGGTCCGGGCCGAAGTCGTTGCCGACGTACAGCTCGGGCAGCAGGTCGCCGTTGACGTCGTTCGCGCTGGACGCCAGGGCCCAGCCCTTGGAGGTGTCCTTGTCGAACGGGTCGACCTTCTCCCACTCGGTGCTCGGCTCGTCGCCGGCGGTGGCGCCCTTCCAGAGGAAGATGTAGTCCTCGCCGCCGTTGAAGCCCGCGGACATCGAGTGGTTCATCTCCACGCCGGTGCTCTTGGACGGGTCCAGCACCGGACCCTCGGGGAAGTAGTTGCCGATGAAGATGTCGTCGTGGCCGTCACCGTCGAAGTCGGCCACGGTCGCGGAGTTGGAGTTCCACTCCGGGCCGTCGTAGGCGCCGGACGTCTTGCCGGGCACCAGCTCGGTCGGCTGGTAGGTGTCCTCGCTCATGCCCGTGGCGTCGGACTTGGCCAGGTGCAGGATCGGCGTGCGGCCCCACATGTAGATGAGCAGGTCGATCCGGCCGTCCTCGTTGAAGTCGCCGGGCACGCAGCCCATCGGCGCCATCACGTCGTTGACCGGGAGCGAGCCCGACGACAGCGCGAACGGCTCGTAGCGCGCAGCCTTGCCCTGCTCCGGCGCCGGCGTGACGATCACCTGGTCGATGCGCACGTCGACGTAGCAGAGGTCGTTGGACAGGCCGTCGCCGTCGAGGTCGTTCAGCGCGACCGCCGAGCCGACCGAGGAGATCCACGCGTTGATGTGCTGGTAGCGCTGGTTCACCTGGCGGATCGACTGCTGGGTGTAGCCGCCGGGCAGGGCGATCGTCTCCGGCGTGAAACCGAACTGGGCCGCGATCTCCTGCTTCTCACCGGCTGACACCTCCGGCAGCCGGGCCACCAAGAACGTGGCCGCGACGAGCACGAGTGCCATGACGCCGGGTAGTTGCCTGCGCAGCCAACTGGCTGTGGAGGTCACAAGCTGACTCCTTCCTGGTGGACGAATTCCTCGGCGATGCGTCGCCGCCACGTCTCGAGCACGGGCGCCGCGCCGTCGGGTACCGGCGGCGCGGGGCGCACGTCGTCGGTGGACGGGGCGGTCGCACCCGGTGCGCCGGTCGGAACCGCACCCGTGTGCGGCCCCTCGGTCCGGTGCGCCGGGAAGTTGTCGATCACGTCGGCGACGCGCTTGGCGTCGGACTCGCCGACGAAGCACGTGGCACGGCCGGTGTACCGGTGTCCCAGGGCGTGCGGGAACTGCACCCACGCGCCATTTCCGTGCCACGGCATGCGGGCCATCGCCCACCCGATGCCGCCGTACCGCGGGTAGCCGTCGTTCGTGGTCCGGCTCTTGTCCGCGAACCGGTGCGCTCGCCGGCCGCGGCCGGTGACGAATACCATTCCGAACTCAGGAAATTCGCGCCGCAAGGCGCGCAGTGCACTCAACCTCGTCCCCCCAGCTCGGGTGACCCGTCACCGGACAAGCGAACGAGAAAAGAGTTGCAGAGGGTTCAGGAGCACTGCTACTTCAGGCTTGCTCACCGGACGTCGCTGGTGCACGGGCATTTGCCGATGCGGTCCGCGGGTCATGCCGAGCTCTGTCGAAGCCGGGACCGGTGGGTCGTTCGCGCAGGTCAAGGTCTCGGGGAGAGGTGATTTGCAGTGGTCGGGGCCAACTGCGCGCACCCTGGGGTTGTATTTAGCTACCCACTTACCGCCGACTTGCCCCGTGCGCTGTACGGGTGACGGCGCAGGCCCTTCCGTTACATTTACCGGCGACCGGTGAGGTCGATCGAGGTCGCTTTTGGACGATCGCATTCCGGTCGCCGCGGCGTCGGCATTGTCCGTGACCGCGCGGCCGGTGGATTCTCCCGGCTTGCCGGACATGAGCACGATCCCGGAAGCGCGACGCCCGGCCGGCCCTCATGCTGGACGGTCCGGTCGCGGGATACGCCCGCCGGACCGCGCCGCGCGTCACCGCCCCGGCGGTCCTCTCCCGCCACCCGCGCGAAACGTCCGGGCGGCGGTACGACGCCGGGCCCGCGCAGCCGTGGCCAGACCTGGCGGCCGATGTCAAGACGTCAATCTCGAAGAAGTTCTTCCGGGCCGGGCGCACATAGTCTGACGAGGGTAGTTCCCGGCCGGATCCGGGTGGCACCACTCGTCATCCGTCGTTTCGGGTCTCGGTGGAGTCGTTTTCCCGGCAGTCCTGAGGAGATCTGATGACCCAGCCGAAAGTTGTTTCCAGGCAAGAGTGGTTGGAAGCACGCAACGCGCTTCTGGAAAAGGAGAAAGAAGTCACCCGCGCCCGCGACATGATCGCGGCGGAGCGCCGCAACCTGCCGATGGTGAAGGTGGAGAAGGACTACACCTTCGAGGGTCCGGACGGGGCCAGGCTCACGCTGCTCGACCTGTTCGAGGGCCGCCGCCAGCTCATCGTCCGGCACTACATGTTCAGCCCCGGCGCCAAGGAGGGTTGCATCGGCTGCTCGATGCAGGCGGACAGCGTCGGCGAGCTCTCGCACATGTGGGCCCGCGACACGACTTTCGTCATGATCTCCCGCGCGCCGGTGGCGGATTTCGAGCCGTTCAAGAAGCGCATGGGCTGGAACATCCCGTGGTACTCGTCGTTCGGCAGCGACTTCAACTACGACTACGAGGTTTCCACCGACAAGGGCGAGTCGCCGGGTGTCAGCGCGTTCTACCGCGATGGTGACGACGTCTACTTCACCTACTCCATCTTCGACCGCGGTGGGGACATCTTCAAGAGCTTCTACAACTACCTGGACATCACCCACCTCGGGCGGCAGGAAGACCAGCTCGAACACCCGTGGGACTGGTGGCGGTTCAAGGACACCTACGACGTCGAGGAGTCGCACGGCCCCGGCGAGAACTGGTGGAACGGCACCAGGTACCAGGCGTAGCCGGTCGCCGTCCGGCCGCCGACCGAGCAGGGCGGCCGTGCTCGTGGCACTGACCACCCCCACTACCAGGGGAACCCATGCGTGGCCCGTCCGGCCGACCACCACCACCGTCGCCGGGGCGAGCAGCGGCGACGGCAACGGGATCGTCACCGGGCGGGGCACTGCGGACAGGGGCGAGGTGGAGCGCGGTCGCGCCGGCCGCCCCGGTCCGATCGACGTCTCGCGAGCGCGGGGGCAGGGCTGTGGCACACGGCCCGGCCCCCGCGCTCGCGTCGTGCCGGACCAAGGCGCTCGCGTCGCGCTGGAGGCGGCATCCGACCGCACCGCTCCGCCCACGACGGGGGAGCGCGGTCCGACGCGGGAGGCGAGCCCGGTCCCGGTGACGGGCGCGCCGGGCACGTGACCGAGCGGTGCGCGTTCGGCGCGCCGTCCTGACCGCCGGGTCCGGCGGGTCGGTGCGGCCGCGGCCGCGGTCACCGGCGGGTGGCGACCGGTTCCGCGGGCTCCGGCCCGACCTCGACCTCGCGCGCCCTGCGCTCCCTGGACGCCGCCATCGACCCCGCCACCGACTTCGCGTCGTCGCCGACGCCGATCAGCAGGCTGTTGAGGATCGTGTCGTAGCAGCGGTCGGCGTCGACCGGGTCGATCAGGTAGCCGCCGAGTTCGAGGTTGACCAGGCCGTGCGTCGCGATCCACATCTCGTGCGCGATCAGCAGCGGGTCGCCGTCGCGGAACCGGCCCGCCCCGATGCAGCGGGTGGCGCAGTCGACGACCGTCAGCAGCGTGTACCGGCCGTACTGGCGGTCTTCCTCGGTGAGGGAGAACCCGGCCAGCGACTGGCCGCCGAACATCACCGCGTACAGGTGGGAGTTCGCCTTGGCGTTCTGGCGGTAGGCGTAGCCGAGCACCGCCATGTCCGCCACCGGGTCGTCGGTCCGGCGCACCGCGGCGAACTGGCGCTCCAGCCTGGCGAAGCCCTCGTGCACCATCTCCCGGACCAGGCCGCTCATGCTGCCGAAGTGCGTGTAGACGGCCATGGTCGACGTGCCGGCCTCGGCGGCGATCTTCCTGGTGGACAGCGCCTCGGCGCCGTGCTCGGCCAGGAGCCGCGCCGCGATGTCGACGAGTGCGGCGCGGGTTTCGGGATCCAGCTTGCGTGGACTCACTTCCACAGTGTTGCACAACGCCGTTATCGCTGGCGTAACGTTGTTATGTTATGGCGTGCCGTTCGTGTGACACGTGTTCCCCGAACGGGGGTCCGTGTCTGCGGGAACACGGCTGTCGGTGCGTTCCGGCCCGTCCTGAGATCGTCCGGGACGGTCGACTGCCCAAGGTGGACGGCAGGGGGTTCGGGATGTGCCTCCACGTGGGCCGATTTCGCGGCTGGGCGTGCGCACGGGCGGGGCGCGGCCGTGGCGCAGACCCCGGTCCGGGGCTGTCGGCTGCACGGTGACGCAGTGCGTTGGCCGTTCGCCGCAGCGGGATCCGCGACCGCCGGACCGTTCGGCTTGCCGAACCGACGTCCTGTCGAGTCTTGAAACGGCACCCCGGAAGGAGGACGCGCCGATGACCGTCCACACCGGAGCGCTCGTGGCGGCACGGGCGCGTCGCCGGGGCCGGAGCAGTGGGGCGAGGCAGCGGTCGGGGGATGCCGCTGCCTCGCCCGTGGTGGAGCAGACGACTCGGTTCGCCGACTTCTCCTCCACCACCGCGGGCGCTGCCGCGAAGCCGGCCTGGGGTGCCGCCTCCGGGGTGCGCTTGAAGAAGTTGA
>JASLAV010000603.1 GCA_030146905.1 Lentzea sp.
TCGTGGGCCTGGCCGCGGGGCCGTGGCTGGGGACGGTCGCGCTCATCGCGGTGCTGGTGGTGGTGCGCGTGGTCGCGTGGGTGCGCGGTGACTTCGTCCTGGGGCGGGCGTTGTCGTTGTTCGCGGTGCTGGAGCTGGGGCCGGTGGTGCTGATGCTCCTCAGCGGGACCGAGGTCGCGGTCGTGGTGGCCCTGGTGGTGGCGCTGGTGATCAGTGCGGTGGCGCCGGTGAGGAAGCCGCAGTTCTCGTGAGGTCCTGTGTGGCGGCGCTGAACAGCGCCGCCACACAGGTGGGTGCTAGACGAGGGCGGGTTCTTCGTTGCCGACGGCCTTGATGGCCCTGCGGACCGGCACGAAGATCAGCAGGACGAAGCCGGCGACGAAGAAGATGATCAGGGCGAGGATGGCGGGGCGCAGGCTGCCGGTGGCCTGGCCGACGCCCGCGAACACCAGCGGGCCGAGCCAGCTGGTGGAGCGCTCGCCGACCTCGTAGAGCGAGAAGTACTGCGCCTCGCGGCCGGGCGGCACCATCTGGCTGAACAGGCTGCGGGACAGGGCGTTGGTGCCGCCGAGCACGATGCCGATGCCCGCGGCGACGAAGTAGAACTGCGTCTCGTCGCCGGCTTCCACGAAGAACGCGGCGGTGATCACGACGATCCACACGAGCAGTGAGCCGAGGATCGTCTTCTTGGCGCCGACGCGCTTGGCGACGAAGCCGTGCAGCACGCCGCCGATGAAGGCGACGAACTGGACGATCAGGATGACCGTGATCAGCGTCTGCTGGTCGAACTTCAGCTCGACGCTGCCGTACTGCGCGGAGACGTTCGCGACCGTGGCGATGCCGTCGGTGTAGATCAGGTAGGTGCCGAGGAACGCGAGCGTGAGCGGGAAGGCCTTGGCCTGCCTCAGCGTCGAGCCGAGCTCCTTGAAGCCGGCGGAGACGACCGAGGCGCCCTGTTCGCGGCCGTGCGGGTTCCGGTGCTCGGTGAGGGCGCGCAGCGGGATGATCGTGAACGCGGCCCACCAGATGCCGGAGATGACGAACGCGATGCGCGCGGCGTCGCCCGAGCTGATGCCGAGGGAGTCGGCGGAGAGCGTGATGCCGAGCTGGATGGCGAGGGCGACGCCGCCGCCGAGGTAGCCGAAGGCCCAGCCGCGGCTGGACACGGCGTCGCGTTCGTCGGGTGTGGCGATCTCGGGCAGGAAGGCGTAGTAGACGACGACGCTGGAGCCGTAGCAGATGTTGGCGATGATGAAGAGGAAGACGCCGAGCTTCCAGTTGGTGCCTTCGACGGTGGCGAGCGCGATGGTGGTCGCGGAGCCGGTGAAGGCGAAGAAGGCGAGCATCTTCTTCTTGTTCTGGGTGCGGTCGGCGATGGCGCCCATGACGGGCAGCACGAGGACCTGGACCACGGTCGCGATGGAGAGCAGGTAGCCCCACAGCGAGCCGGAGGGGAACTGCAGGCCGAGGATCGTGACGTCGCAGTGGTCGAACGCGTTGTCGTTGGCGCACGGGTTGGCGCCGTTGAGCGCGGTGTCGGCCTTGGCGGCGTTGGTCGCGATGCTCGTGAGGTACAGCGAGAGGAAGACGGTGATCACGGACGTGGGGAACACGGAGTTCGCCACGTCGTACCAGACCCAGCCGCGCTGTTCCTTGCGACGGCTGGTGGTGTTGGCGTCGGCGGCGTCGTCGCCCTTGACCTTCATGTCGGCGGACTGTACTTGTCCGGACAGTCGTCCCATGACCGACTGTCCAAGCTGTTACCAGCTGTTGCGCGACCGGAGAACTTCGCGCAAGACGTCGGGCCTGTCGGTCACCAGGCCGTCGACTCCGAGGTCGAGCAACGCGCGCATGTCGGCCTCGGAGTCGATCGTCCACACGTGCACTTCGAGGGCCCTGCGGTGGGCGGCTTGGACGAACTTCCTGTCGACGACGGTGAGGCGTCCCTGGTTCACCGGGACTTGGGCGACCTGGCCGCGCACGGCGAGTCCGGCGAACGGGATGCGTCCCGCCGCCCACAGTGCGCCGGCGGAGCGGGGTCCCATGGAGGTGAGCAGGTCGGGGCCGCCCTGGCGGCGCAGCCGGGCGAGGCGGTTGTCGGAGAAGCTCGCGAGGCAGACCCGCTGGAGCGCCTTGGCCTTGCGCAGCAGGGCGAGGATCGGTTCGACCGCCCTGTCGGACTTGACGTCGATGTTGAAGAACGTCTCGGGCAGTTCCTCGAGGACGTCGGCGAGGCGGGCGACGGGTTCGCGGCCGCCGACGCGGGCCATCCGGACCTCCGTCCACGGCAGTTCGGCGACGCGGCCCTGGCCGTCGGTGGTGCGGTCGAGCGTGTGGTCGTGGTGCACGACGACCTCGCCGTCGGCGGTGGCGTGGACGTCGGTCTCGATGTAGCGGTAGCCCTCCTGCACGGCGCGGCGGAAGGAGCTCAGCGAGTTCTCCATTCCGGTGAGGTCGTCGACGTGCCAGCCGCGGTGGGCGAAGGCGCGGGGCCGCGGTCCTGCGAGGTACGGGTGGGTCACGGGGCCGAGTCTGCCTGGTGGGGATGGCTCCGGGGTGGACAGTGGGTGGCGTGCCACTTTCTTCTTTCTCTCTATTATTTCAGTGTGGATCAAAATCAATACCACACCAGGTCGTCGTGTGCAGGAAAGATCCACATTCCCAAAACGCAAGGGAACCGGGAGAGACCCTCCGGGCATCGAAGGTGTGAGGACACCGGGCAGGGGAGAAGTCGTTGAAGCGCGAACAACCGCAGCAGCCGCACCGCCACAAAACGACGCAACGTGGTCAAACCTCACCCGAAACCAACACCACCGGTCGGACCGGTACTGTCCGGGTCCCTACGAAGGTAGTGCTTTCTGGCGCGTCGCTGGAGGTCAACCGCCGTCATTCGCTACCGTCGCGCGCCATGGAGCGGTCCATGGAGGCGGATGAGCCGAGGCACTGTGCGTGGTGCGGGAGGCGGTTGCCGGGGAGTGGACGGATCGGGCGGCCGAGGCGGTACTGCGCTCAGCCGTGCCGGCAGCGCGCTTACGAACGCAGGGCCGCGTTGCAGCGGGGTGGTCTTCCCGAGGACGCGGTGGTGCTCTCGACCGCGGAGCTGGCTGACCTGCAGGACAGGTTGTTCCAGCTGCGGTGTGCCGCGGAGGACGTGGTGACGGCGGCGCAGGACGGGGCGGAGAACGAGGAGCTGAGGAAGCTGGCGGCGGAGCTGGTGGAGTCGGCGAAGGGGTTGGAGCGGCTTCGGTAGCCGTTCGGGCCACTGCGAACCAACCGGCGTAGCGGGTTGCTTACGTCCGGTGATCGGACGATCATGACGCGCGTGATGTCCTACTGCCGCACGGTTCTGGACCGGGCGGGTGTCGGCTATGCCGTGACGGATGCGCGCGGAAACCTGTTGTGGTGCAACCGCGCGATGGGTGCTGTGCTCGGTGTTCCGGTGGAGCAGGCGTACGGGCGGTCGTTGCCGGCGCTGCTGCCGGGTGCGCCGGAGGTGCCGGCGCCGGCGAGGGAAGTGCTGGTGCCGGGGCCGAAGTGGCTCGAGGTGCGGTGTTCCCGGCTGGGTGATGACCTGATGTACGAGGTCGTGGACGTGTCGGCGTGGCGTGATCGTGAGTTGACGGTGACGCAGGAGGCGGACGCGTTGCGGCGGGCTCAGGCGCTGGGGCGCATGGGTACGTGGGAGTGGGCGATCACCGAGGACCGGGTGACGTGGTCGGACACGTTGCTGGAGATGTTCGGGTTCGAGCCGGGGACGGCGTTCGACTTCGAGTTGTACTCGCGGCTGGTGCACCCGGATGACCTGCCGATGATCGAGGAGACGCTGGACGCGGCGTTGAAGACGGGGTCGGTGTTCACGTACACGCATCGGATGTTGCGCCCGGATGGCAAGGAGCGCGTGTTCGAGTGTTTCGGTGAGGTCGTCGTGGGTGATGACGGGACGCCGTTGCGTGCGTTGGGGACGGCGCATGACGTGACGCAGTCGTCGCGGGTGCACGACGAGCTGGTGAGGATGGCGGAGCAGGATCCGCTGACGGGGTTGCCGAACCGCAGGGCGTTGACGCGTGCGCTGGAGCAGGAGCTCGCGAACGGTGTGTCGGGTGCTTTGCTGGTGTTGGACCTGGACAACTTCAAGGACGTCAACGATCTGCGTGGTCATGCGGTGGGTGACCGGGTGATGCGGATGCTGGCGTCGGCGTTGCAGTCTCGTCTGGGTGACAGGTTGATCGCTCGTCTGGGTGGTGACGAGTTCGCGGTGGTGTTGCCGGGTGCGTCGCCGAAGGACGCGTCGGCGGTGGCGGACGGGTTGCGGGACGCGGTGGCGGGTTTTCCGCTGGCGGGGACTGGTACTCCTGCGCGGATCACGGTGAGCACGGGGCTGGCGGAGTTCGGTCCTGGTGATTCGTGGGAGTTGGTGCTGGCGAACGCGGATTTGGCGTTGTACGCGTCGAAGGCGGCGGGCCGGGATCGGGTGACGGTGTACGAGCCGAACCATTACGCGGACACGGTGAAGCGTGTGAGTGTGCTGGATCGGTTGCGGGCGGCGTTGGCGGGTGGCGGTCTGGCGTTGCACGGGATGCCGATGGTGGAGCTGGCGACGGGTCAGACGCTGGGGCATGAGTTGTTGTTGCGGTTGGAGGATGGTCAGGAGCCGTATTTGGGTCCTGCGGACTTCTTGCCGGTGGCGGAGCGGTCGAACCTGATCCTGGAGGTCGATCGGTGGGTGTTGACGACGGCGATCGACGCGTTGGTGGCGGAGCCGGATTCGCGGTTGCGGTTCAACGTGAACGTGTCGGGGCGGACGTTGGAGGATCCTGACTTCGGTGATTTCGTGTTGGACAAGCTGGGGTCGGCGGGGGTGGCTCCCGGCCGGTTGGGGTTGGAGATCACGGAGACGGCGGCGGTGACCAATTTGGACGCCGCGGTGGCGTTGGCGACGCAGCTGCGGAGTTTCGGGTGCCGGATCACGTTGGACGACTTCGGGTCGGGGTTCGGGTCGTTCGTGCACTTGAAGCACTTGCCGATCACGGGGATCAAGATCGACGGTGAGTTCGTGAAGGGGATCGAGACCAACGACGCGGATGCGGTGCTGGTGTCGGGGATCGTGCAGATCGCGAACGGGCTGGGGTTGTCGGCGGTGGCGGAGTGGGTGGAGCGGCCGTCGCAGGTGGAGGCGTTGCGCCGGTTGGGTGTGCGGGTGGGGCAGGGTTTTCACCTGGGCAGGCCGGTGCCGTTGCGTGATGTGGTGAGTGCGGAGCGCATGCCGCCGAATGGCGCATTGTCGTCTCGGGTGGTCGGAGCAGAGGATGGTGCGCGCTCCTGATCCCCGCCTGATGGGATGTCCGTGTCGTCTTGTGGTGTGCGTCGTCTTGAGTTGAGTGTTGCCGAGCCTGAGTTGTCGGTGGATTTTTTCGCCGGTGTTCTGGGGTGGACGGTGATCGCGGAGCCTGGTGGGTCGTTCTCGGGGTGGGTGGGTGATCGGCTCGCGGTGAACGTGGTCGCGGGTGGGGATGGGTGGCGTGTTGTGTTCGGCGGGGATGGTCCTCGGGGGTTGAGGGGGAACTCCTCTGTGGACTCGGGGCGGGTGTTGCACGGTCCATGGGCGCCGCCGCCGCGTCATGGTGAGCCGTGTTGGGTGGAGTGGGTGTCGTCGTCGCGGGGTGATGACGAGTTCTGGGTGCGGGAGCTGGGCTGGGAGGTCGCTTCCGGGGGTCTTTTCACGTCGTCTCGTCATGGTGATCCGCGGGTGGTCGCGGGTGTGGCGTCCGGGGACGGGTCGTCGGCCGGCTGGGGTGTGTTCTTCGCTGTCGAGGACGTTCGGGTGGCGTGTGCGCGGGTGTCCGAGTTGGACGGTGTGGTGGTGTCGCCGCCGTTGTCGTCGCCGGTCGGGTTGGTGGCGTCGATCTCGGGTCCTGCGGGCGGGCGGTGCGCGCTGGTGGAGCGGCCGGTGGTGTGGGGTGGGGGTTTGGCCGGTCAGGGTGTGTAGCGGGTGGCGGTCGCGGTGGCGCGCTGGTGCAGGGCGTCGCGCAGCCACTGGGGGCTGAGGGCTTCGGCGTGGGTGGAGAGTTGCCAGAGCGCCCATTCGGCGTGGCGCCGGTCTTGGAAGGTGACGTCGAGCAGTAGCCGTCCGTCGGTTGCGGTGTTCTCGGTGAGGACGGCCAGTGCGGTGGCGAGGAGGTCGTCGCGTCGTGCGGGGTCGAGGCTCAGGTGGACGGTGACCTGGTCGCCTTCTGTGCGGAAGCGGGTGCCGCGTTCCTGCCAGGCTTGGCCGAGGTCGACGTGGTCGGGGCGTTGGGCGGGTTCGTCGAGTTCGTGTGCGGCCAGGACGCGGGAGAGCCGGTAGGTGCGGTCGGCGCCGTCTCTGGTGGCGAGCAGGTAGCCCTGGTCGCGGACGGTGACGAGGCCGATGGGGTCGACGGTGCGCCAGTGGGCCGGCTGGTCGGTGGCGGCGTAGTGGATGCGGAGTTTGTGTCCGGCGAAGACGGCGCGGCGGATTTCGGTGATGGTGGTGTCGGGGAGTTCTTCTGCTGTGGTGCGGCGGGACAGCAGGTCGGTGTGGGGGTCGATGAGCAGGCGGCGGGCGACGCCGGTGGCGGTGTGGCGGTGGGTGTCGGGGAGTGCGTCGACGACTTTGAGCATGGCGGAGGCGAGGGCGGAGCCGAGGCCGAAGGCGTGGGTGCCGCGGCGGGATCCGGCGATGAGCAGGGCGAGTGCTTCGTCGTGGGTGAGGCCGGTGAGTTCGGTGTGGAAGCCGGGCAGCAGTGCGAAGCCGCCGTGGCGGCCGCGTTCGGCGTAGACGGGGATGCCGGCGGCGGAGAGGGCGTCGATGTCGCGCAGGACGGTGCGGGTGGAGACTTCGAGTTCGCGGGCGAGTGCGGTGGCGGTCTGGCGGCCGCGGTGGCGCAGTAGCAGGACCAGTGACACCAGCCGGTCGGCGCGCATGGGCGGATTCTACGAAATACACGACACAGGGTGTCGTGTTTCGCGGGCAGGGTCCTGGTCACGGCGGAGTGGCCGCCGGTGGTCGGACGGAGTGGTGGAAGTGGTTGTGGAGCGCGCGACGGTCAACCCGTGGCCGTGGTCGGTGGGTTTCGGTTTCAACCAGGGTGAGGTCGTGTCGGGGCAGGGCAGGACGGTGTACTGCGCGGGGCAGGCGGCGACGAACGCCGCGGGTGAGCCTGTGCACGAGGGGGACATGGCGGCGCAGCTGGAGCTGAGCCTGGCGAACCTGGAGGTGGTGCTGGGTGAGGCGGGGATGTCGCTGGGGAACCTGGTGCGGCTGACCGTGTACACGACCGATGTGGATCTGTTGTTCGGGCACTACGGGGTGTTGACGTCGCGGCTGGCGTCGGCGGGGGTGGCGTCGGCGATGACGTTGCTCGGCGTGGCGCGGCTGGCGTTCCCGTCGTTGCTGGTGGAGCTGGAGGGGACCGCGGTGGGGTGAGCTGTCCGCTGCCCCGCCGCGGAAACCTCGGCGGGGCGGCGGTGGGTCAGGCGTCGAGCTCGGGTGGGAAGCCGCCGGTGGCGATGGGGCCCCAGCTGTCGATGGTGACGCGGATGAGGGACTTGCCCTGGCGGAGCATGGCGGCGCGGTACTCGTCCCAGTCGGGGTGTTCGCCCGCGATGCAGCGGTAGTACTCGACGAAGTCCTCCAGCGCCTCCGGCAGGTCGAGGACCTCGGCGGTGCCGTCGAGCTGCACGTAGGGGCCGTCGAAGTCGTCGGAGAGCACGCACATCGTGACGGCCGGGTTGCGGCGGGCGTTGCGGGCCTTGGCGCGCTGCGGGTAGGTGGCGATGACGATGCGGCCTTGCGTGTCGACGCCGCAGGAGACGGGGGAGACCTGCAGGCCGTCCGTGCTGCCGCGGCGGGTGATCAGGACACCGTGGTGGCGGGTGCGGAGGAACTCGAGCAGCTGCGGCCGGTCGACGACGTCGGCCGTGGCGATCTTCGGCATGATGTGCAGCATGGCACGGTTCACCTCCTTCGACGGCACAGAGCTCGCTTACCGGGAAGCGGGTGAGGGCGTTCCGCTGATCGTCTTGGCCGGTGGTCCCGGCAGGGCGTCGGAGTACCTGGAGACGCTGGGCGGGCTGGACGCGTCGCGGCGGCTGGTCGTGCTGGACAACCGGGGTACCGGTGAGTCGGGCGAGCCCGCGGACCCGTTCACCTACCGTCGCGACATGCTGGTGCGTGACGTGGAGGTGCTGCGCCGGCACCTGGGTGTGGAGCGGGTGGACGTGCTGGGGCACTCCGCGGGTGCGGGGATCGCGATGGGGTACGCGGCGGACTTCCCCGGCCGGGTGGGCAGGCTGGTGTTGCTGACGCCGGCGTTGCGCAGTGTCGGGTTGTCGCCGGAGCAGGGCGACTGGGACGCGTTCCTGGCGGCGCGTGCCGGTGAGCCGTGGTTCGCGGACGCGGTGGCGGCGATGGAGCGCAGTGCCGCCGGTGACGACACGGTGGAGAACCGGGTGGCGGCGTCGCCGCTGTTCTACGCGCGCTGGGACGAGCGGGCGCGGACGCACGCGCTGGCCGAGCTGGGGCAGTGGAAGTACGAGGTGGCGCTGGGCTACAACGCCGAGGGTGCGTTCGTGCCGGGTGTGCTGCGGCGTGCGCTGGCCGACTTCGACCACCCGGTGCTGGTGTACGCGTGCACGGAGGACCCGATCTCGCCGGTGCGGCGGTGCACGGAGCTGGCCGCGTTGTTCCCGGATGTCACGCTGCACGTGCACGAGGGTGTCGGGCACTACCCGTGGGTGGAGGAACCGGAGCAGGTCGCGCGGCGCGTCGCGGCGTTCCTGGACTCCTAGGAACGGGTGGCTAGAAGGCGGTCGCGGTGGCGACGCGGTCGCGGCCGTTGTTCTTGGCCTGGTAGAGCGCCTCGTCGGCGGCCAGCAGCAGGGGGCTGAGTTCGGTGGCCGTGTCGGGGAACACCGCCGCGCCCACCGACGCGGTCAGCCCGGTGATGACGCGGTCGTGGCCCAGGCGGTCGACGACGGCGATGTGCAGGCTCGCGATCTCGAGCCGGATGCGTTCGGCGGTGGCGCGGACCTCGCCGGTGCTGACGCCGGGCAGCAGCACGGCGAACTCCTCGCCGCCGAAGCGGCCCACGAGGTCGTAGGAGCGCACGGAGTGCTTCAGGGCGTCCGCGACGGCTCGCAGCACGCGGTCGCCGGCGAGGTGGCCGTAGTTGTCGTTGATCAGCTTGAAGTGGTCGAGGTCCAGCAGCAGCACGCCGACGGTGGAGACCAGGCGGCGGGCGCGGGCGAGTTCGCGTTCGGCGACGTCGTGCCAGAACGTCGCGTCGACCAGGCCGGTCTTGGAGTCGGTGCGGGCCGCGACCCGGAACTGCGGCAGCAGCAGGCCCATGTGCAGGGCCAGGACGGTGAGCAGCAGCATCGGTGTCAGCCACGGCCTGGCGAGCATGATGATCGCGACCCCGGAGCCCAGGCCGACCGAGGCGAGCACGATGAGCACGTCGGAGGCGTTGCCCAGTGCGGTGCGGACGGGGTTCTGGCGGTTGGTCACGAAGATCGCGGTGACGACCAGCGCGTAGTTGATGAACCAGTACAGGAACCCGGCCGTGACCAGGGTCACCAGGCCGAGTGGTCCGTCGACGTCCACGGCGCGGCCGGGGAACAGAGCGAGGACGATCTGTGCGGCGGCGCTGCCGAGGACCACGGAGGACGCGGAGAACACTTTGCGGAAGAGCACGGCGCGGCGTTTGTAGACGCGGAACCACGAGTGGGTGTAGCTGACGATGATCAGCGCCACGAGCAGCGGCATGGGGAGCACGAGGACGCCGGCGAACAGCCACACGGATTGCATGTGGGCGTGCGGTGAGCCTTCGGCTCCGATCTCGCGGATGCGTTCGATGCCCCTGGCCGCTTCCAGGTGCAGGACGGCTCCGCCGGCGAGCAGCAGGAAGAAGGGCCAGTTCAAGGCTTCGGCAGGGGTACGTCGTGCGGTGGCGACCGTGACGAGGGTCGCTGCGGCAACCACCGTCACGACGTAGGCCAGCACCACAGGCGGAAGCGACCATAACTTCCACCGGCGCGGGTCGAGCCAAGGCACGCTGCCACCCCCCACACCACCGTCCGGGAACCAACCACTGTAGCTACCGGGTAACTCGAAGTCGTGGCTCCATGTGGGGGACCTCACCGTGAGTAGTCCTCACTGTATGCAGCCCGGTCAATCACCGCAGTTCACACGCAACGAACACCCATAGGAGCAGCCATGATCAACCGTACCTCCGCTGCCGGCCGTCCCGTCCGTCCGACCGACTGGGTGCGCCCCACCGACTGGAACCGCCCGACCGACTGGGCCCGCCGCTGAGCCACCACAGCACTGCCGCGCCGCTCGCCGCGAGCACGCCCAGTGCTCCGGCGGCGGCGACGACCTGGTGCACCGCGAGGGTTTCCGCGGCCAGTCCGGCCAAGGCGACACCGACGCCCTGGGAGACCCGCAGTGCGGTGACGGCCAGGCCGAACGCCTGGCCGCGTGAGGAGTCCGGCACCGCCCGCACGAACCGCGTGTTCGCGGCCAGGTGGTAGGCGCTGGCCGCGCCGGACAGGGCGAACATGCCGAGGCTGACCGCGAGACCCGGCCGCAGCGCGGCCGGGACGAGCACCGCGCACGCGGCGATCGCCAGCCACGGCATCAGCCGCAGCTGCCGCCGCTCGTCCAGCCGTGCCAGCAGCAGCATGCCCGCCGCCGCACCGGCGGCGTAGGCGGCGAAGATCAGTCCCACCCCGGCCGGTCCCGCTCCCAGCCGTGCCGCGTAGGGGGCGGCGAGGGCTTCGCCGACGATGTAGAAGCCAGAGACGCACGCGAGCGCGACCAGTGCCCGCATCTCCCGGTCGCACCACACCAGGCGGGCGCCGCCCACCAGGTCGGCGGGCCAGGCCCGTTCGCGCGGGCTGTGCGGAGCGGGCCGCGGCAGCAGGAACACGCCCACGAGCAGTGCCGACACGGCGAACGTCACCGCGTCGGCCAGCAGCACCAGGCCCGGTCCGAACCAGGCGACCAGCGCGCCGCCGGTGAGGAACCCGGCGACCTGCGCGGCCTGCGTCACGGTGCCGAGCACAGCCTGCCCGAGCGGATAGCGCTCGTCGGGCAGGATCTGCGGCAGCAACGCCGCCCGCGCCGCCCCGTGCGGTGCCCCCGCGAACTGCACCTGCACCAGCAGTGCCGCGAGCACCCACAGCGGCACCCCGGGCACCGCCATCAGCACGAGCAGCGCCGCCCGGACCACGTCGGCGGCGACCATGACGTTCCTGCGCGCGAACCGGTCGGCGAGACCGGAGAGCACAGGCCCGCCGACCAGGTCCGGCAGGAACGTCAGCGCGTAGGTCAGGGCGGTCAGGCCCGTGCTCGCGGTGCGGTCGTAGACGTGCACGGTGAGCGCGACCCGTGCGAACTGGTCCCCGGCCACCGACACCACGTGCGCCACGAACAGGGCGCGGAACTCGCGGTCGCGAGCGAGCTCGCGGTAGCCGGGCATGCGCTCCAGAATGGATTACCGGTCGATCGCCGACCAGAACGCACACCGGTGATCCCG
>JASLAV010000623.1 GCA_030146905.1 Lentzea sp.
GTGAACCAGGACTCGGCGTCGATGCTGAAGCTGCGCAGCGACGTCATCCGCGGCGTGCGCGAGTTCCTGCACTCGCGCGACTACCTCGAAGTCGAGACGCCGATGCTGCAAGCGGTGCACGGCGGCGCGAACGCCCGGCCGTTCGTCACGCACATCAACGCCTACGACATGCGGATGTACCTGCGGATCGCGCCGGAGCTGTACCTGAAGCGGCTGTGCGTCGCGGGCGTGGACCGGGTGTTCGAGCTGAACCGCAACTTCCGCAACGAGGGCGCGGACGCCACCCACAACCCCGAGTTCACGATGCTGGAGGCCTACCAGTCCTACGCGGACTACCGCGTCATGCTCGACCTCGTGCGTTCCCTGGTCCAGCACGCGGCACGCACCGCGTTCGGCGAGGAGATCGCCGTCCGCCAGGAGGGGTCGTTCGACATCTCGGGGGAGTGGCCGGTGGTCCCGGTCTACACGGCCGTCTCCTCGGCACTGGACGCCGAGGTCACACCGGACACGTCCGCAGCCGAGCTGCGGTCGCTGCTGTCCGCGCGGGGCGTGGCGGTCAACGACGACTGGGACCACGGCCAGCTCGTGCAGGAGGCGTACGACTCGTTCGTCGAGGCCTCCACCGTCGGGCCCACCTTCTACATCGACTTCCCGACCTCGGTGTCACCGCTGACCCGGCAGCACCGAGCCGACCCGCGCCTGGCGGAACGCTGGGACCTCGTGGCGTTCGGGGCGGAGATCGGCACGGCGTACTCGGAGCTGACCGACCCGCTGGAGCAGCGGCGCCGGCTGGAGGCGCAGTCGTTGAAGGCCGCGTCCGGCGACGTCGAGGCGATGGAGCTGGACGAGGACTTCCTGCGGGCGCTGGAGCACGGCATGCCGCCCACCGGCGGGCTCGGCATGGGCGTCGACCGGTTGCTGATGATGCTGACCGGCACGTCGATCAGGCAGACCGTGCTGTTCCCGTTCGTCCGGCCTCAGTGATCCAGGTAGGCCAGCACGGCCTGCACCCGGCGGTCACCGGAGCCGTCCTCGCTGTTGAGGCCGAGCTTCAGGAACACGTTGCCGATGTGCTTGTGGACGGCTCCCGCGCTGAGGACGAGCCGTTCGCCGATGGCGGCGTTGGACAGCCCTTCCGCCATCAGCCCGAGGACCTCGCGCTCACGCGGTGACAGCACGCTGAGCGCGTCGTCGGCCTTGCGCCGCACCAGCAGCTGCGACACGACCTCGGGGTCGAGCGCAGTGCCGCCGTTCGCGACGCGGTGCAGCGAGTCGAGGAAGTCCGCGACCTTGCCGACGCGTTCCTTGAGCAGGTAGCCGACGCCGCCGCCGCTGCCGGCGAGCAGCTCGTGCGCGTAGCTCTGCTCGACCCACGCCGACAGCACCAGCACCGCGAGCTTCGGGTGCCTCTTGCGCGCCTCGACGGCGGCCCTCAGCCCCTCGTCGGTGAACGTCGGCGGCATCCGCACGTCGACCACGGCGATGTCAGGCTCGTGCTCGGCCACGGCCACCAGGAAGTCGTCCGGGTTGTCCGTCGCCGCCGCGACCTCGATGCCCTCGTTGCGCAGCAACAACGTCAGGCCTTCGCGGAGCAGGGCGTCGTCTTCGGCGATCACGATGCGCATTGGTCACTTCCCCATCGGTAGCACGACGGTGAGCACGGTAGGGCCACCCTCGGGACTGCTCACGTCCGCGGTCCCGTCCAGCGCCGCGACCCTGCCGCGGATGCCGTCCAGACCCGTCCCCTGCTTCTCGTCGGCGCCGCCCTTGCCGTCGTCGTGGACCACGACGACGAGCTTGTCGTCGTTCGTGCCGAGACTGACCCACGCGTGCCTGGCACCGCTGTGCTTGGCGACGTTCGTGAGCGCCTCGGCCACCGCGAAGTACGCGGCGGCCTCCACCGCGGCGGGAAGCCGTCCCAGGTGTTCGGCCGTGAGCACGCACGGCACCGGGCAGCGCGCCGCCAGCGCCTGGATCGCCCCGTCCAGCCCCAGGTCCTCCAGCACGGGCGGGTGGATGCTGCGCACGACGTTGCGCAGCTCCTCCAGCGCGTCACCCGCCGCGTCCTGCGCCCGCAGGAGCGCCTGCAGCGCGTTGTCGGGGTTCTGCTTGAGCGTGCGTTCCGCGATGCCCAGCATCATCACGACGCCGACCAGCTTGTTCTGCGTCCCGTCGTGCAGGTTCCGCTCGATGCGCCGCAACTCGGCCCCGTGCGCCTGCAACGCCGCAGCCCGCGTGGCGACGACCTCGGCCAAGCGCTTCTCCAACGACGCCTTCGGCGGCGACAGCAGCTTCTTCGCCCACACCGCGTCCAGTTCCGCCAGCCGCGGGAGCTGGGTGAGGAGCAGCGCGAGCCCGATCGCGATCGGCACGCTCAGGAACGCCTTCGGCCACGAGTCGACGCGGACGCCGAAGGAGTTCTCGACACCACCTGGGATGAACCACCAGGTCAGGAACGCGAACGGCTGCTGGAGGAGCGCCCCGGAGACACTGATCGCGACCGCCCCGAACACCGTCCCGAACAGGGCGTGCGCGATCAGCCAGAGCCCGTCCCGCCGGCTGTCCGGATCGGCCAGCACCCGTTGCGCCCGGTGCAGCCACGGCCCGTCGAGCGGCGGAGGCGACGGGATCTCGACACCGGCGTAGCGCGCGAGCCGCCGCCGGTCGAAGTCCACGATCCGGCGCATGTACGGCGCGGTGACGGGCAGCAACGGCAGGACGACCACGGACAGCAGCAGCACGCCGACCGAAAGCCACGACACGATGGCCGTCAGCAGCCCTGTCGCCAGGTAGACGAACGCCGCCCAGATCCGTTTCATGGTGAGAAACGTAGCCGGGCGGCACGTGGTCGCGCGGTGGAGCAGGCTCCACTCCTGCCGGTGGAGGGGTCTCAGCCCTCGCGCCACCCGTTGGTGATCGGCAGCCGCCGGTCCCGCCCGAAGGCCTTGTTCGAGATCTTCGTGCCCGGCGGGTACTGGCGCCGCTTGTACTCGGCCTTGTCCACCATCCGCAGCACGCGGTCCACGAGCTCCGGCGCGAACCCGGCCGCCAGCAGGTCGTCGTACCCGCGGTCACCCTCGACGTAGTCGTCCAGCAGGTCGTCGAGCAGCTCGTAGTCCGGCAGCGAGTCCGAGTCGACCTGGCCGGGACGCAGCTCGGCCGACGGCGGCTTCGAGATCGAGTTCTCCGGGATCGGCGGGGTCTCGCCGCGCTTCTCCGCCTCGGCGTTGCGCCACCGGGCGAGGTTCCAGACCAGGGTCTTCAGCACGTCCTTGATCGGGGCGTAGCCGCCGACCGCGTCGCCGTAGATCGTCGAGTAGCCGACGGCGAGCTCGGACTTGTTGCCGGTCGCGAGCACGAGGTGGCCGTGCTGGTTCGACAGCGCCATCAGCAGCATGCCGCGGCAGCGGGCCTGGATGTTCTCCTCGGCCAGGCCGGTCAGCGACAGCTGCGAGACGTACGTCGACACCATCTCGCCGATCGGCTCGGTCGTGAAGTGCAGCCCGGTCCGCGCGGCCATGTCGGAGGCGTCCGAACGCGAGTGCTCCGACGAGTAGGACGACGGCATCGAGACGCCGTGGACCGAGTCGGCACCGAGAGCGTCCACGGCCAGTGCGGCCACCACGGCCGAGTCGATGCCACCGGACAGACCGAGCACGACGGACCGGAAGCCGTTCTTGTGCACGTAGTCGCGCAGACCGGTCACCAGCGCGTGCCACACCTCCGCCTCGTCGGACAGCGGCTCGAACACGCGCGGTGCGGGCAGCGGCTCGTAGGCGGGACCGGCTTCCGACAGGGGCACGCGGCGCACGTAGAAGTCGCCGATCTGGCCCTGCTCGTACTCACCGCCACCGGGCAGGTCGAAGTCCACGAGCATCAGGTGCTCGACGAACTGCGGCGCGCGCCCGATCAGCTGGCCGTCCGCGCCCACCACCATCGAGTCGCCGTCGAACACGAGCTCGTCCTGGCCGCCGACGAGGTTGCAGTAGGCGAGCGGGGCGTGCGCCTCCGCGGCACGGCGGGCCACGAGCGCCAGCCGCTGGTCGTCCTTCTTGCGCTCGTACGGCGAGGCGTTCGGCGAGACCACCAGGTCGACGCCGGCGTCACCGAGCGCGGTGATCGGGCCGCCGTCCTGCCACAGGTCCTCGCAGATCACCATGCCGACCTCGACACCGTTGACCCGCACGACGTCCAGGGAGGAGCCGGGCTTGAAGTAGCGCCGCTCGTCGAACACGCCGTAGTTGGGCAGGTGGTGCTTCGACTGCCGGGCGACGACCTTGCCGCCGTGCAGGACAGCCACCGCGTTGCGCGGGCCGACGGAGTCGTGCTCCAGGTAGCCGACGACGGCGGCGACGTCCCCGAGACCGGAGGAGTCCAGCGACACCGCGAGCGCCTCCAGGGCCTCCGCGGACGCGCGCGCGAACGACGTGCGGATCGCGAGGTCCTCGACCGGGTAGCCGGTCAGCACCATCTCGGGGAACACGACGAGGTGCGCGCCGCCCTCACGGGCCTTGCGCGTCCAGTCCACGACCAGCGAAGCGTTGCCCGCGAGGTCGCCGACAGTGGCGTTGACCTGGGCGAGAGCGATCCGGAGCTGCGGCATGCCTTCATCATCTCCCATACCATCGAGGCGTGCCCCGTCTCTTGAGCGTGTTGCTCGTCATTCCGCTGCTCGCCTCCTGCACCTCGGTCATCGAGGGAGGGGCCAGGCCGGGGGTCTCCCTCGAGAAGGCCGGTCCCGCCGGGACCGTCCCCGCCGGGCTGGAGGAGTTCTACGGCCAGCAGCTCGCCTGGCAGGAGTGCGCGTCGTTCGCCACGACCGGGTCGAGCCGCCAGGCGTACGGCAGCAAGCGCGACGTCGAGTGCACCCGCGTCCGGGTCCCGCTCGACTACGCCAAGCCGGCCGGGGACGTGATCACGATCGGCGCGCTCCGGTACAAGGCGACGGGGCAGAAGATCGGCTCGCTGCTGATCAACCCCGGCGGTCCCGGCGCGTCCGGCATGGCGGCCGCCGCGGGCATGGTGGCGGACTACCGCAAGACCGAGCTCGGGCAGCGCTTCGACCTCGTCGGGTTCGACCCGCGGGGCATCGGCGCGAGCGACCCGGCCGTCCGGTGCCTCACCGGACCGGAGCGCGACGCGGAGCGCCTGGACCTCGACGTGGACACGAGTCCGGCCGGAATCGCCCAAACGGAGCAGGAGAACAAGGCGTATGCCGAGAAGTGTGCGGCCGGTACAAAATTCGGGGCTTCAATGCTCGCCAACTTGGGCACGCGGGACGTAGTTAAGGACATGGATGTCCTTCGCTCTGCGCTCGGCGACGCGAAGCTGAGCTATGTCGGCTACTCGTACGGCACCCGCATAGGCACCGAGTACGCCGAGACCTTCCCCCAGAACGTGCGCGCACTCATCCTCGACGGTGCCGTCGACCCCACCCAGGACCCGCTCGCGTCGCTGGTCGCCCAGGCCGCCGGGTTCCAGAAGGCGTTCGACGAGTTCGTGAAGTGGTGCCGCGAGAAGGGCGACTGCCCGCTCACCCCCGAAAACGGATCCAACTCCGACGCGAACACGAGCTTCCGCCAGCTGACAACACCGTTGCTGCAGAAACCGGTCGACGTCGGCGACCGCAAGCTGTCCTACAACGACGCCATCACCGCCACCATCCAGGCGTTGTACACGGAACAGCTGTGGCCGGTCCTGCTCAACGGCCTCACCGAGCTGAAGAACGGCAAGGGCCGGGTGCTGCTGGCCCTCGCCGACGCCTA
>JASLAV010000647.1 GCA_030146905.1 Lentzea sp.
GCCCTGTCCAGGGTCTTGACCGGGACGACGAGGTCGACTTCATCCCTCACCTCGTCATACTCCACGATCCGGCGACTACTGTGCTCGTGGGTCCAGCGTCAGCAGGTGAGGAGAAGTCCACGTGGCCAAACGCGAGAAGGGCGGCTTCTGGGTGGGGGTCGCCGCGGCGATCGTCTACCCCATGTCGTTCGTGCTGGGCAGGCACCGGATCCTGCACGGCGAGCGCATCCCGCGCGAGGGAGCGGCGCTGCTCGTCATGAACCACATCTCGCACCTCGACCCGTGCTACGACGCGATGTTCGTGCACCGCCGCTACCGGGTGCCGCACTTCCTCGCCAAGCACAGCCTGTGGAACGTGCCGATCATGGGCAGCATCCTGAGGGGCGCGAAGCAGATCCCGGTCTACCGGGGGACCTCTGACGCCCAGCAGAGCCTGCGCGCGGCGCACGAGGCGCTGGAGACCGGCCAGGTGGTGGTGATCTACCCGGAGGGCACGATCACCAGGGACCCCGATGGCTGGCCGGCGAACTCCCGCACCGGCGTGGCGCGGCTCGCGCTGCAGCACGACGGCCCTGTCATCCCCGTCGCCCGCTGGGGCACGCTCGACCTCTACGACCACTACCAGAAGAAGTTCCGGCCCTTCCCGCGCAAGACGATCACCCACTTCGTCGGCGAGCCGGTCGACCTCTCCGCCTACCGCGGCAGGGAGGAGACGCTCCCGTTGCTGCGCGAGGTCACGGACCTGCTGATGGGCCGGGTCAAGGACCACCTCGCCGAGGTCCGCCAGGAGCAGGCGCCAGAAGGTTTCCACGGACCGAGGAAGGCCTGACGATGGCGATCGAACGCGTTGCGGTGCTCGGCGCCGGTTCGTGGGGCACGACGTTCGCGAAGGTCATCGCGGACTCCGGCCCCGAGGTCGTGCTGTGGGCGCGACGCCAGGAGATCGCCTCGGCGATCACCGAGACCCGCGTGAACGCCGACTACCTGCCGGGCGTCCCGCTGCCGTCCAACCTCATCGCCACCGCCGATCCGGCGAAGGCGCTCGACGGTGCCGACGCCGTCGTGCTGGCCGTGCCGTCGCAGACGCTGCGGGCGAACCTGTCGGCGTGGAAGGAACTGCTGCCGGCGGACGCGACGCTCGTGTCGCTGTCCAAGGGCGTCGAGCTCGGCACGCTGAAGCGGATGAGCGAGGTGATCCGCGAGGTCGCCGGTGTCGACGAGTCGCAGGTGGCCGTCGTGTCAGGCCCGAACCTGGCCAAGGAGATCGCCGTCGGGCAGCCCACTGCGACCGTCATCGCGTGCACGGACCACGACCGCGCGGTCGACCTGCAGCACGCGTGCTCGAACTCCTACTTCCGCCCGTACACCAACACCGACGTCGTCGGCTGCGAGCTGGGCGGGGCGTGCAAGAACGTCATCGCGCTGGCGTGCGGCATGGCGGCGGGCATGGGCTACGGCGACAACACGATGGCGTCGATCATCACGCGCGGCCTGGCCGAGACGGCACGCCTGGGCGCGGCGCTGGGCGCCGACCCGCTGACGTTCGCCGGGCTGGCCGGCCTGGGCGACCTCGTGGCGACCTGCGCGTCGCCGTTGTCGCGCAACCGGTCCTTCGGCGAACGGCTCGGCAGGGGCGACACCCTCGCGCAGGCGCAGGAGGCCGCGCACGGGCAGGTCGCGGAGGGCGTGAAGTCCTGTTCGTCGATCCGCGAGCTCGCGGCGGCGCACGGGGTGGACATGCCGATCACCGAAGGCGTCCACCAGGTCTGCCACGACGGGCTGAGCGTCAGCGAGCTCGGTGCCGCGCTGCTGGGCCGCGACAGGAAGCACGAGCGCCAGTGAACGAGCTGGGTGACGGCACGCGGGTCGTGCACGTGGTGCAGGGCGAGCCGGGTGACCCGTTCGGGGCGCAGCCGGTGTTCGCGTCGGCGTACCACCTGGGCGGCCAGGACTACTACGGCCGCGCGAGCAACCCCACCTGGCGGGCGCTGGAGTCCGCGCTGGGTTCGCTGGAAGGCGGCGAGTGCGTCGTCTTCCCGTCCGGCATGGCGGCGATCTCCACGCTGCTGCGGACCGTCCTGTCCTCCGGGGACACCCTGGTCGTGCCGTCCGACGGGTACTTCCTGACCCGCAGGTTCGTGTCCGAAATGGACGTGAACGTGGTCGAGGTGCCCACCGCGGGACCGTACCCGTCCTTCGACGGCGTCCGGCTGGTGCTGCTGGAGACGCCGTCGAACCCCGGTCTGGACGTGTGCGACATCGCGGAGCTCGCCGCGCTGGCGCACGCCGCCGGCGCGTTGCTGGCGGTGGACAACACGACCGCGACGCCGTTGGGACAGCGGCCGCTGGAGCTCGGCGCGGACATCGTGGTGGCGTCGGACACCAAGGCCGTCGCGGGGCACAGCGACGTCCTCTTCGGACACGTGACGCTGGTTTCCCCCGAACTGGCCGCTCGGGTGCGGGACGCGCGGACCTTGAACGGCGCGATCCCGGGACCGTTCGAGACGTGGCTCGCGTTGCGCGGCCTCGGAACCCTCGATCTGCGGCTCGCGCGGCAGGCGGAGAACGCGGCGGCGATCCACGCGTTGCTCCAGGGCCGCGTCGAGGGTCTGCGCTGGCCGGGTGCCCCGGAGGACCCCGCGTACCTCGTGGCGGCGCAGCAGATGCGGCGGTTCAACGGCGTGCTGACGTTCGAGCTGCCGGACTTGGCGGCGGTGGAGGAGTTCCTGTCGCGCTCGAAGCTCGTGTCGGCGGCGACGTCGTTCGGTGGCCTGCACTCGACCGCGGACCGGCGCGCGCAGTTCGGCGACCCGGTGCCGGAGGGCCTGGTGCGGTTCTCGGCCGGCTGCGAGGACACCCGCGACCTCGTCGCGGACGTGTCCCAAGCTTTGGGACTGAATTGACGGAGGGTCCCGTTTTCGGGACCCTCTCCCGCATGTCCTTCAACACGTGTTGCTGTTGTACCTGGCGATAGTCCCGCGTCCTCGTTTCGCGCACTCGCCTGGTTAGGACTTCCCCCCATGTTCGCCGTTCCTGAGAACAGCGTCGTTCTGCCCGAAAACTCCGCGTTGCTGCACCCCGTCCGGGTGGCGTTGTCGTGGGCCGCCGACCGCGACCGCTGGAAGCACCTGCTCCGGTACGACCCGGAGGAGCGCTTCTCGGCGCTGGTCGACCGCAGTGACGACCAGGAGATCTGGCTGATGAGCTGGCTCCCCGGCCAGACCGCCTCGCTGCACGACCACAGCTCGACCACCGGTGCGTTCACCGTGGTCAGCGGCCTGCTGACCGAGGTCGTCACGACCCGCATCCAGGTCGTGCACTCGCTGCACGCCGGTCAGTCACGCGTGTGGGGCCCCGGTTACGTGCACCAGGTGCGCAACGACGGCGTGGATCCGGCCGTGTCGATCCACGTGTACCGCCACGGCACACGCGCCATGACCTCCTACCGCTACGACCCGGTCAACGGCCCCGTCCGCTGACGTGCGGTGGGACGGCCCTGTCCGTCTCGTGCGGCACGGGCGCGCCCCACGTCCGGATGAGCGGCATGTGCCCGGCCCACACGAGGTTCGCCTCCAGGTCCGCCGGCTCCTCACCGGGTCCGCCCGCGCGCACCTTCACGCTCGCCTCGGTGAGGTCGATCTCCAGCGAGGCCGTCGAGGCCAGCTCCTTCTTCGACGGCCCGCGCGCGTAGTCCCAGCTGCCCGGCGTGACGTGCTCGACGATGGTCCTGAGCGCGTGCTCGGGGTCGTCGGCGAGCTTCGCGGTGCCGTGGACGATCGCCGACCGGTAGTTCATCGAGTGGTGGAACACGGACCGCGAGTAGACGACGCCGTCCACGAGGGTGACCGCGACGCAAACCTGCTTGCCCTCCAGCATGCTCCTGATGGACCGCGAGCCCGTCGACCCGTGCACGAAGATCCGGTTGCCGTCCCGCCCGTACGCGGTGGGGATGACGAACGGCGCACCGTCGACCTCCACGGCGAGGTGGCAGACCAGGCCCGCGTCGAGGATGTCGTAGAGCGCCTGGCGGTCCTGGACGGCTCGGTTCTTGCCGCGCACGACGGTGCTGCGTTCGGTGGGAGAGAGCTGCACGTCAGAGGTCATGCTCACCACTGTGACGGCCTAAGTGGCATCATTGAAGCGCCATTTTCCGTTGATCTGAGAAGGCCACTTTGGCTGAGACCGCGCTTCCCGTGGCGCTCGACCGCGAGTCCGCCGAACCGCTCGCCGTCCAGCTCGCCGACGCACTCCGCTCCGCCGCGTCGGAGGGCCGTCTGCGTTCCGGCGACCGTCTGCCGTCCACGCGTGCGTTGGCCGACTCGCTCGGAGTCTCCCGCACGGTCACCGCCGCCGCCTACGAGCAGCTCCACGCCGAAGGCTGGATCGCGGGCCGCCACGGCTCCGGCACCTACGTCACCACGACCCCGCCAGGACCGCTGCGCAAACGCTCGCGCAAACCCGTCGCCCCCGCCATCACCGATTTCGTCGACCTCGGCACCGGTGCACCCTGGGCCAGCGGCCTCGACCGCGCGGCCTGGCGGCGGGCCTGGCGCGGCGCGGCCGACGCGCCGCCGTTGTCCCGGCCGGAACGAGCAGGCCTGCCCGAGTACCGCGAGGCCATCGCCGAGCACCTGCTGCGCCACCGCGGGCTGGCCGTCAACGCGGACCCGGTCGTCGCCACCGGTGGCACCACGGCCGCGCTGACCGAGATCGCGGTGGCCGTGCTGCGGCGCGGCGACGCCGTGGCCGTCGAGGAGCCCGGCTACCAGCGGGCGGTGGGCGTGTTCAAGGCCAACGGACTGCGAGTGGTCCAGGCCGCCGTCGACGCGGAAGGGCTGCTGCCGGAGGCGGTGCCGCCGGGTGTGAAGGCCGTCTACTGCTCGCCCGCCCACCAGTACCCGTTGGGTGGCCGCATGTCGGCCGGGCGCAGGGTCGCACTGGTCGAGCGGGCCAGGAAGGACGGCTGGCTCGTCATCGAGGACGACTACGACGGCGAGCTCCGCTACGACGTGGCGCCGCTGCCGTCCCTCGCGGCGCTGGCGCCGGACGTCGTGGTCCACCTCGGCACCACGAGCAAGATCCTCACGCCGACGCTCGGCGCCGGCTGGATGGTCGCGCCCGAGCACATCGCCACGGCCGTGCTGGAACACCGCGACCTGACCGGCACCAGCCCCGCCGCCGCAGGGCAGCGCGTCGTCGTCGAGTTCGCCCGCACCGGCGACCTGGGCAGGCACCTGCGCAAGCTGCGCCGCGAGCTGTCGGAGCGCAGGGCGTTGATCGTGGAGACCTTCGCGGCGGCGGGCGTCAAGATGCTCGGCGACGACGCGGGCGCGCACGTCGTGGTGCTGCTGGACGGTCTGGAGCAGGAGCGCGAGGTGATGCGGCAGGCGCTGGAGCGCGGCCTGCGGGTGGACGGGCTGGCGCGGCACCACGTGAACCGGGCCAAGTTCCACGGCCTCGCGATCGGGTACAGCGCGTGCTCGCGGGAACAGCTCGTGAGCGCCCTGCCGGTGCTGACCGAGCTGCTCGGGAAGTCCGGCTGACTGCCGGGAACTGCCAGGTGGAGGCAATCGCCCAAACGGGTAGGGTCGCCCGCATGACGCAGCGCAAGACGAGGGTGGCCGTGGTGTTCGGCGGCCGCAGCTCCGAGCACGAGGTCTCCTGCCAGTCCGCCAAGAGCGTCCTGCCCTACCTGGACGCGGACCGGTTCGAGGTCGTGCCCGTCGGCATCACACCGCAGGGGCAGTGGGCACTCGGCACGGACCCGAACGCCCTCGAGCCGGGATCCGGCAGCCTCCCGACGCTGCGCGACACGAGTGTCACGGCGGTCGAGCCCGGCCAGGCGCTGAAGGACGTCGACGTCGTCTTCCCGCTGCTGCACGGCGCGTGGGGTGAGGACGGCACGATCCAGGGCCTGCTCGAACTGGTCGGCCTCCCGTACGTCGGCCCCGGCGTGTTCGCCAGCGCCGCCGCCATGGACAAGGTCTTCGCCAAGAAGCTGCTGCGGGCGGAGGGGCTCGACGTCGGCAGGTTCGTCGCGCTCGACCGCGACGCCACCACGCTGACCCTCGACGAGCGCGAGCACCTCGGGCTGCCGGTGTTCGTGAAGCCGTCGCGCGCGGGGTCGTCCGTCGGCATCTCGAAGGTGAACGACTGGGCCGACCTCGACGCCGCGATCTTCGAGGCGCGCCGGCACGACCCCAAGGTCATCATCGAGGCCGCCGTGCCGAACGTCCGCGAGATCGAGCTCGCGGTGCTGGAGTTCCCCGACGGCCGCGTCGAGGCCTCGCTGCCAGCCGAGCTGCGTCCCGTCGGCCCCGGTGTCGAGTGGTACGACTTCAACGCCAAGTACGTCGACGACTCCTACGAGGCCGACATCCCGGCGAAGCTCGACGACGACATCACCGCCCAGCTGCGCGAGACCGCGGTCAGGGCGTTCAAGGCGCTCGACTGCCAGGGTCTGTCCAGGGTGGACTTCTTCCTCACCGAGCAGGACGAGCTCATCGTGAACGAGGTCAACACCATGCCCGGCTTCACACCGATCTCCATGTACCCCAAGGCGTGGGAGGCGACCGGCATGGACTTCGCCACGCTGCTGACCACGTTGGTCGAGACGGCTGTCGCACGCGGCAGCGGTCTGCGTTAAGAGGTCTTGACCGGCTGCTTCGCCAGCAGGTCGCGCACCGTGGTGGAGATGTCCTGCAACGGTCCGGTGCCCGCGTCGTCGGGCACCGTCAGCGCCATGTACACGGCACGGTCCACGATCACCCACGTCGAGCTGCCGGACCCTGGCAGCTGCAGCCACTGGACGTCGGAGATCACCCGCAGCTGTGAGGTCGCCGACAGCTCCGACGGCCGCGGCAGACCACACCGCAGGACCACCGGATCGTGTTTGGCGTCACCCCACGCGACCGTGGCGGGCGGCGCGGGCGAGGCGATCTCCCTGCGCGGCAGCATGTCCTTCCCGGACGGCAGCCCCACGGGCAGCTTCTCGACCAGGGAAGCGCATTCCGGTGAACCCGCCGACGGCGCGTCGATCGAGACCAGGGCGAGAGGGCCCGTGCGACCGGGCACGTCCTCGATCTGGTTCCCGGTGCCCAGCCACAGACCGAGCCCGGCGACACCGATGGCGAGCACGACAGCGAGCCCGACCGCCGCGAGCAGCGGCCGGGACAGCGCCGACGTGGATTCCTGCTGAGTCACCCGGTTATGACAACACGGGTCAGAGATGGACCACCGGGCAGGTCAGCGTCCGGGTGATGCCCTCGACGTTCTGGATGCGCGCGACGACGAGCTGGCCGAGCTGGTCGACGGTGTCCGCTTCCGCGCGGACGATGACGTCGTAAGGACCGGTGACGTCCTCTGCGGTTGCTACCCCGGCGATGCCGGAAATCTCGGAGGCGACTGCGGCGGCCTTGCCGACCTCGGTCTGGATGAGGATGTATGCATGCACCACGGCGTGCCCCTTCGTCGCGACAGGTTGGGTCGAGGTAGGAACGTGTCACGCAACGTACCCCAGTTGGGGTTCCGAA
>JASLAV010000691.1 GCA_030146905.1 Lentzea sp.
CGGCCTCGACGACCTGATGACCGAGCACCCGCGCGTGGTCAACGGCATGAAGGACATCTTCACGAGCTGGATCGACACGCTCGACATCGACGGCTACCGCGTCGACACCGTCAAGCACGTCAACCTGGAGTTCTGGCAGGCGCTCGCGCCGCACGTGAAGCAGTACGCGAACCGCAAGGGCAAGAAGGACTTCTTCGTGTTCGGCGAGGTCTTCGACTCCTCACCGACGAACACCTCGAAGTACACGACCGAAGGCAAGATGCAGGCCGCGCTGGACTTCCCGTTCCAGAGCAGCGCGCTGAGCTTCCTGTCCGGCAGGGGTTCCCAGCGCCTCGGTGAGGTCCTGCTCGACGACGACCGCTACACCGACGCCGACTCCAACGCCTCGTCGCTGCCCACGTTCCTCGGCAACCACGACATGGGCCGCATCGCGTGGATGATCCGCAACGACCGGCCCGGCATCTCGGACGCGGAACTGCTGGAACGCCTCAAGCTGGGCAACCAGCTGATGTACCTGTGGCGCGGCAACCCGGTCGTCTACTACGGCGACGAGCAGGGCTTCGCGGGCACCGGCGGCGACAAGCTGGCCCGCCAGGACATGTTCGCCTCCAAGACGCCCGAGTACGTGGCGGAGAAGCTGGTCGGCAGCGACCGCACGGGCGCGCAGGACAACTTCAACACCGCGCACCCGCTGTACCAGCAGCTCAAGGCCCTGGCCGCACAGGTCGACCGCGACCCGGTGTGGCGTGACGGCAACCAGGTCCTCCGCTACGCCGACGGGGACGTCTTCGCGTTCAGCCGCATCCTCGGCCGCGAGCACCTCGTCGTCGCCAACGCGGGCACGTCACCGGCGACGGTGACCGTCCCCGTCAGCTCGAGCGCCTTCGAGGACGCGCAGGTCCGGAACGGCCGCGTCACGGTGACCGTGCCCGCGCTGTCCTCCCTGGTGCTCAAGGGGACCAGCGACGTCGCGAAGTCGAAGCCGGCGCCGACGCTGGTCGCGCCCGCCACGGGAACGGTGCTGGACGAACGCGTCGAGATCCGCGCGGACGGCATCAGCGCGCCCAACGCGGCGGCCACGTTCGCCGCTCGCGTCGAGGGTACCCGCGACTGGACCGTGCTCGGCACCGACGACGCCGCTCCGTACCGGGTTTTCGCCGACCTGTCGGCACTTCCGGGCGCGGCCGTGGGCAAGCGCGTCGAACTGCGCGTCGTGGCGAAGTCGGGGGAGATCGGCGCTGACGGCGCGTTCCTGAACCTCGTGGCCGCGCCGCCGGTCCCGGATCCGGGCACGAAGAACCCGGACTGGCTGGTCGTGCACTACCAGCGCGACGACTACGACGGGTGGGGCCTGCACGTCTGGGGCGACGTCGAGACGCCGACCGAGTGGAACGCACCCGCGCCGTTCGTCGGAGAGGACACCTACGGGCGCTTCGCGTGGGTCAAGCTGAAGCCGGGCGCCAAGTCGGTCGGGATCATCGCGCACAAGGGCGACGAGAAGGACACGTCGGTCGACAGGATCGTCGACCCGAGCGTGACGCCCGAGGTGTGGCTCAAGCAGGGCGATCCGTCCGTGCACCCGTCCGAGCAGGCGGCCACGGGCAAGGCGGTCGTGCACTACGTCGGTGACGCCGCGGGAGCCGTGGTGCGCGTCGCAGGACGTGCCGACGTGCCGTTCACCAACGGTGTCGCCGAGCTCCCGCCGACCACCGACTTCTCCGTCGTGCGCGGCACGACCGTTGAGGCTTCCGGCAAGTTCGCCAGTGGCCACGCGTGGGTCGCGAACGGCAAGGTGCACGCGTCGAAGGCCGCCGCCGAGAACCGGGCGGTGATCCACTACAACCGTCCGGACGGCGACTACACCGACTGGACGATGTACCACTGGACGGGGTCGGCGGAGCCGTCACCGGGCTGGAACTCCTCGCGGGTGCCGGACGGGCGCGACCGGTTCGGCGTGTACTGGTCGGTGCCGCTCGCGGCCGGTGCCACGGGCCTGAGCTACATCCTGCACCGCGGCGACGCCAAGGACCCCGGCTCCGACCAGTTCCTCGATCTGGGCCAGAAGGGCAACGAGGTGTGGCAGCTGCAGGGCGACGAGACCTACCTGCTGCCGCCGAACACCGGTCCGGTCGCCGATGACGACCTGACCAAGGCCAAGGCGATCTGGATCTCCAAGGACAGGGTCGTCTGGGACGTGCCGTCCGTGCAGTCCGACGGCTACCGCCTCGAACACGGCTCCCGTGTGCTGCGGCTGTCGCCCACGACCGAGGAAGTTCCGGCGCAGTTCCCGCACCTTCGCGGCAAGCCGGTCTTCGCGGTGCGCGGGTTCGTCGACGAGGCGTTGCGGGACAAGCTCTCCGCTGTGCACGTCGACGCGGGCGGTGCGATCCGGCACCGCACGAGCGTGCAGATCGCGGGCGTGCTCGACGACCGTTATGCCGCCGCGGCGACGAAACTGGCGTTCGGGCCGACGTTCGACCGCGACCGCGCGTCGGTCCGGCTGTGGGCGCCGACGGCTCGGAACGTGAAGCTGCGCCTGTTCGACCAGCCATCAGGAGAACCGTCGAGGACCGTTCAGCTCCAGCGCGACGACGCCTCCGGCTCGTGGACCGGAACGGGCAACTGGAAGGACAAGTACTACCAGTTCGAGGTCACCGACTGGCAGCGCACGGTCGTGGTCACCGACCCGTACTCCGTCGCGTTGTCGGTGAACTCGACGCACTCGCAGTTCGCCGATCTGAAGGACAGCCGGTCGATGCCCGCCGGCTGGTCGAAGGACGTCGCGAAGGGCATGGGCGGCGCGATCACCGAGCTGCACGTGCGCGACTTCTCGATCAACGACCAGTCCGTCCCGGCGGCGGACCGCGGCACGTACAAGGCGTTCACGCACCGCGACTCGACGGGCATGAAGCACCTGAAGACGCTCGCCGAAGCGGGCATGGACACCGTGCACCTGCTGCCGACGTTCGACATCGCCACGATCCCCGAGAAGCGCTCCGACCAGGCCACCCCGGCCTGTGACCTGCCCTCGCTGGCGCCGGACTCCGACCAGCAGCAGGCCTGCGTCGGCGCGGTGGCCGGCCGTGACGGCTTCAACTGGGGCTATGACCCGTTCCACTACGACGTGCCGGAGGGTTCGTACGCCACGGCGGACGCTCAGAACGGCTGGGCGCGCTCGAAGCAGTACCGCGAGATGGTGAAGTCGTTGCACGACAACGGCAACCGCGTGGTGGTGGACGTGGTCTACAACCACACGGCGGCGTTCGGCGACGCGGCGACGTCCGTGCTGGACAAGGTCGTGCCCGGTTACTACCAGCGGCTCAATCTCGACGGCTCGGTCGCGAACTCGACGTGCTGCGCGAACACCGCGACCGAGAACGCCATGATGGGCAAGCTCGTCGTGGACTCGGTGGTGCGCTGGGCCCGCACGTACAAGGTCGACGGTTTCCGGTTCGACCTGATGGGCCACCACCCGAAGGCGAACATCCTCGCGGTGCGCGCGGCGCTGGACGCGCTGACCGTCGAGAAGGACGGCGTGGACGGCCGCAAGATCGGCGTCTACGGCGAGGGCTGGGACTTCGGCGAGGTCGCGGGCAACGCGCGGTTCGAGCAGGCAACCCAGGCGAACATGGCGGGAACGGGCGTCGGCACGTTCAGCGACCGGCTCCGCGACGCGGTGCGCGGCGGCGGGCCGTTCGACGACGACCCGCGCGTGCAGGGCATCGGCTCCGGCCTGGCAGGCGGGGTGAACTCCTCACCCGCCAACGGTGATGTGGCCGCACGGCTGGAGAACTACAGCGACCTGGTGAAGCTGGGCATGGCGGGCAACATGGCCGGCTACACGTTCCGGTCCACGGCCGGGCCCGTGGTGTCCGGCCGGGACGTGAACTACAACGGTTCCCCCGCCGGGTACACCGGGCAGCCGCAGGAGGCGATCACGTACGTCGACGCGCACGACAACGAGACGTTGTTCGACGCGCTGGCCTTCAAGCTGAAGCCGGAGACCTCGATGGCCGACCGCGTGAAGATGCAGACGGTGGCGCTGGCTCCGGCGTTGCTCGGGCAGGGCCGGCCGTTCGTGCACGCGGGCACCGAGTTCCTGCGCTCGAAGTCGTTGGACCGCAACAGCTACGACTCGGGGGACTGGTTCAACGCCTACGACCCGTCGTTGCGCGACAACGGTTTCGGCCGCGGTCTGCCGCCGAAGGCCGACAACGAGTCCAAGTGGCCGTACGCGAAGCCGTTGCTGACCATGCCCAAGCCGTCGCCGGCGGACATGCGGGCCTCGCTCGACGCGACGCTGGAACTGCTGCGGATCCGCCAGTCGTCACCCCTGTTCTCGCTGGGGTCGGCGGATCTGGTGCAGCAGAAGGTGTCGTTCCCGGCGGCGGAGTCCGGTGTGATCGTCATGCACGTCGACGACACCGCCGGACCGGACGTCGACGGTGCCCGCCGAGGAGTGCTCGTCGTGATCAACCCCTACGAGACGGACCGGTCCGTCTCGCTGCCCGCCGGTGACTGGCGGCCGGTGACCGCCGAGAAGCGGGTGGGAGCGGCACGTTCGGTCGTGGTGCTGGAAAGGTAGTCCCGAGGAAAAATAGTTTGATTCGAGACTATTTGGTACGGTCGTGCTCATGGGCACGAAGGGGTGTACCGACCTGATGATGCTGCTGCATCGAGCGGGTCACGCACTGGAGACCGAACTGACGGCGAGGCTCGCGGAGATCGGACTGACTCCGCGAGCCCGCTGCGTGCTCTCCAGTGCTCTCGACGCGGACCTCACGCAGACCGAGATCGCCGACAGGATCAGCATCGACAAGACGACCATGGTCGTGACGATGGACGCGCTCGAATCCGCCGGTTACGCCGAGCGCAGGCCGTCGCCGACAGACCGCCGCGCCCGCGTCGTGGCCGTGACCGACACGGGTCGCGAGATCGTGGCGAAGGCCGATGCCCTGTATGAGGAGGTCGTGGGCAGCGTGCTGGGCTCGTTGCCGGACGACGAGCGCACCGGCATGGTCAACGGCCTGACGAGGCTGGTGGAAGGTCGCCTGAGCACTCCGATGCCGTGCGAGAAGCCGCCGCGCAAGCGTGCTCTGCGTCATGCCATTGGGTAGCGGATAGTCCCGTACAAAACTATCTGTTACGGTTCCTCTCATGACTTCAGGGGGACGTAGGACAGACGCGCGCTGGCTCGCGCTGATCGTGCTGTGCGCGGGGATGTTGATGATCGTGCTGGACCAGACGATCGTGAACGTCGCGCTGCCCGCGATCGAGGAGGACCTCAAGTTCGGCCAGGCCGGTCTGGCCTGGGTCGTGAACGCGTACCTGATCGCCTACGGCGGTCTGCTGCTGCTCGCGGGTCGTCTGGGCGACCTGATCGGGCACAAGAAGGTGTTCCTGATCGGCCTCGGCGTCTTCACGGTGGCGTCGCTGCTGTGCGGCCTCTCCGTGAGCGCCGAGATGCTGATCGTTTCGCGGTTCGTGCAGGGTGCGGGCGGTGCTCTGGCCACGTCCGTGACGCTGGGCATGATCGTGACGATGTTCCCGGAGCCCGACGAGAAGAGGCGCGCCATCGGCGTGTTCAGCTTCGTCGCGGCGGCGGGCGCGTCCCTCGGCCTGCTGCTCGGCGGCGTGCTCACCGACGCCATGTCGTGGCACTGGATCTTCTTCGTGAACATCCCGATCGGCCTGGTGGCGGCAGCCGCTGCCGTGCGACTGGTGCCGGACTCGACGGGGCTGGGACTGCGCGAGGGCGCGGACGTCCTCGGCGCACTGCTGATCGTGGCCGCCGTGATGCTCGGCGTGTACACGATCGTCAAGGCGGAGCACTACGGCTTCGGCTCGGCGCACACGCTGGGGCTGGGTTTCGTCGCCGTGGCGCTGCTCGCCGGCTTCGTCGTGAGGCAGCGGACCGCCGCGAAGCCGCTGCTGCCGTTGCGGGTGTTCAAGTCCCGCAACGTGACCGGCGCGAACCTGGTGCAGATCTCCATGGTCGCCGGCATGTTCGGCCTGTTCTTCCTCGGGACGCTGTACATGCAGCTCGTCCTGCAGTACACGCCGTTGCAGATCGGCCTGGCGTTCATGCCGGTCGCGGGTGCGATCGCGGTGTTCTCGGTGTCGTTGTCGGCCCGCCTGAACACCCGGTTCGGCGAACGCAACATGCTCATCGTGGGCCTGCTGTTCATGCTCGCCGGCATGCTGGTGTTCACACAGGTACCGGTCGACGGCTCGTACGTCGCGCACATCCTGCCCGCGGTGGCGCCGCTGGGCATCGGCCTGGGCCTGTCGTTCCCGGCGCTGATGACGCTGGCGATGTCCGGCGCCTCGCACGACGAGGCAGGCCTCGCCTCCGGCCTGGTCAACACGACCGCGCAGGTCGGCGGCGCCCTCGGCCTGGCCGTGCTGGCGACGACCTCCACCTCGTACACGTCGTCGCTGCTGGCGTCGGGCGTTGAGCGTGCCGAGGCCTTGACCTCAGGCTTCCACCTGGCGTTCTGGATCTCCGCGACGCTCGTGGCGGTGGCCCTGGCGCTGGCCGTGTTCGTGCTGCGGCAGGTCAGCGTGGACCGCGAGGCCCAGCCGGTGCTCGTGCACTAGCCGTGGCGGGAGTGGGGTTCGCTACCCTGTTCGCACTTCCCGTTCCTGTTTTTCAAGGAGTTGTCCCGTCGTGTCCGAGCGCACCCTGGTTCTCGTTAAGCCCGATGGCGTTGCCCGTGGTCTCGTCGGCGAGGTGATCGCCCGCATCGAGCGCAAGGGCCTGAAGCTCGCCGCGCTGGAGCTGCGCACCGCTGACCGTGCCACCGCCGAGCAGCACTACGCGGAGCACGACGGCAAGCC
>JASLAV010000704.1 GCA_030146905.1 Lentzea sp.
AGGTCCAGCCGCGCCATCACCACGCGGCGTGGCCGGGTCGACGAGGTGAGCACCGGCGAGTTCAACGTCGGCGGGCGGGTGTTCATCAGGACCGACGACGCGATGTCGAGCGTGTCCCTGATCCCGCGCAGTGACGGGATCACCGGCTTCGAGGCCGGCTCCGGCACGTCCGGAATGGACAGACGAGAGGCGTCGAACAGCTGGAGCCCCAGCCCGACCGCCTTCATGCCGTCGCACAACGAGTGGTGCAGCTTCGCGACGACGGCGAAGCGCCCGGCCGCGAGCCCGGTGACGACGTGCAGCTCCCACGGCGGACGCGCGAGGTCCAGCGGTTGCGCCATGAGGTGGGAAACCAGTGCGGTGAAACGATCTCGGCCGCGCACGTGGTGCGTGAAGACGTGGTCCTCCGGCGCGAAGCCGGGGTCCTCCACCCAGCGCGCACCGCCCAGCAGCGAGGCGCGGGCCCGCCGGCGCAGGCGCGGGATCTCCTGCGCCCGTTCGCACAGCACGGCGGCGATGCGAGCCGGATGCACCGGAGTGGACGGTGCGAAGGTCGCGACCGCACCGAGGTGCAACGGGTTCGCGCTGCCCTCCATGGCGAGGAAGGCGATGTCGAGGGGGGAGAGGTGGTCTGTCATAGATGTGCCAGGAAAACAGGTCCGCGTGTCATGCGCATTGCGATGAGATGGCGGCGACTCCCTACCGCCCCAAGTACACTCGAACGGTGGTACCGCTGTGACTCGTGTGGGTGCGAACCAGGTCACACAGCAGGTTCACCATCACGATCCCGAAGCCGGACAGGCCGGTGAACGAGGGCGGGAAGCCCTTGCCGGAGTCGCTCACCTCGCACACCGCGGTGTTGCCCTGACGCCACAGCCGCAGCACCCCGCGGCCGGACGCGTGCAGGATGCTGTTCGTGGCGAGCTCGTTGACCGCGAGCACGAGGTCCTCGATCTCCTCGCGGCGCAGCCAGTGCGCGTAGGACGCCACGAGCTTGCGCATGTGCGCGAGCGTGCCGACGGAGAACGCGTGCTCCTCGGCCGTGTCGGGTGGCGGGGGCAGTGGCACGTTGTAGATCTCGGCGAGGTGGGAGGGGTCGGTGTACCACTCGCTCGCGACGCGCCGCCCGCCGTCGATCACCACCGGGTGCGTGCGCCGCGCGTCCTCCAGCACGTGGGCGGGCAGCGTCCCCGCGTCGTACGGGCAGAGGATGACGCCCGGCCTGCCCTCGAACGCGGTGTTGATCAACGCCTCGTGCTGCACGCACGCCGGGTACTCGAGCTCGGTGCGGCCGGGCCACATCGGTTCGCCGACCACGCGGAACCGGCGCTGCGTGCTCGCGCTGAACGCCATCAGCACGCCGGGGATGATCCGGCCGGGGTTGCGGCCCGCCTCGGTCATGTCGATGAAGTGCACCTGGTCGGCCCTGCGGCCCAGCCGCTCGCGGAGCGGACCGATCCTCTCCTCCCGCACCGCCACGAGCACCGGCTCGTCCGCGTCCACGCCGTCCGCGACGAACTCGGCCGTGCAGGAGAGGAAGGTGTCCTCGTCCCGGTAGAACAGGGCCTCGTGCGTGAACGGAGCAGTGGGGTTCATCGGCTTTCCGGTGCTGTGGGCGACGTGGGCAAACCCCCATTCTGCTACCCATAACGCCGTTACGGCGGGGCCGTGCCGGTGGTTGTCGCCAGACGTGCGCCACTCGGCGGATCTCGTCGTGCGGACGGGGAAAACCCCAGGCAGACTCGCGTGTTGTCGGGGTCTCGCGAGGAGGTGGCGCCGTGATCGGGCACTACACGCTGACCGGACCGGAGGACGCGCCGGTGCTGGTGCTCGGCAACGCGCTCGGCACGACCACCGGGCTGTGGCGCGACTTCGAGCTCCCGTTCCGGCTCCTGCGCTTCGACCACCGCGGCCACGGCCGCAGCGCGCCCGCGGAAGGCCCGTTCACGATCGAGGACCTGGCGAACGACGTGGTGGAGCTGCTGGACCACCTGGAACTGCGCCAGGTGTACTACTGCGGCGTGTCGCTCGGCGGGATGGTCGGGATGTGGCTCGCCTCGCACACCGACCGGATCTCGCGGCTGGCGCTGATGTGCACCACGGCCTGGTACCCGGACAAGGCGCTCTGGGACGAGCGGATCGAGGTGCTGCGGTCGCGCGGGATGGAGCCGCTCGCGGACGAGATCGTGTCGCGCTGGTTCACCCCGGCGTTCTCACCGGCTGTCGTCGCGCGCTTCCGCGCCGAGCTGCTGGAGGTCGACGTGCCGACCTACATCGGCTGCGCGGAGGCGATCAGGGACATGGACCTGCGGCCCGGTCTCGCGAAGATCGACGTGCCGGTCGTGGTGATCGCCGCGGCGCAGGACCACGCGGCACCGCCGGAGTTCGCCAGGCACCTCGCGGAGGAGCTGCCAGACTCGGAGCTCTACGTCGTCGGCGACGCGGCGCACCTGGCGGTCGTCGAGGCCCCGCGGACGATCTCGGTGATCCTCGACGACCACTTCGGCAACGTCAGTGGTCAGTACACCTAGACCGGCGCCAGCGCGGTGTGCGGCTCGGCCGGCAGCTCGACGCGGATCTCGTCGCCGGGACGGACGACGCCGCCGGCGAGCACGACCGACATGATGCCCGCGCGCCGGACCAGCTCACCGCCGGGACCTCTGCCGA
>JASLAV010000714.1 GCA_030146905.1 Lentzea sp.
GCCAAGTCGATCGGTGCAGGGGAGGCCAGGTGCTGACGATCCAGTCCAGGGAGGCGGCCGCGGAGCTGCTGCGCGTGGCGGAACGCGACCGCGTGCCCATCAAGCCGCTCGTGGAGCTGTACCCCGGGATCGACGTCGTCGACGCGTACGAGATCCAGCTGCTCAACGTCCGCCACCGCAACCGCGACGTGATCGGCCACAAGGTCGGCCTGTCGTCGCTCGCGATGCAGAAGATGATGGGCGTCGACGAACCCGACTACGGCCACCTGCTCGACGACATGCAGCTCGCGGGAACCGCGGACGCGTCGGCGTACCTGTACCCGCGGGTCGAGGTGGAGATCGCGTTCCTGCTCGCCCGCGACCTGCCGGGTGAGGGCTGCACGGTCGAGGACGTGCTGGCCGCCACCGAGTTCGTCGCGCCGGCCATCGAGCTGATCGACAGCCGGATCGAGGACTGGCGGATCGGTCTGCAGGACACCATCGCGGACAACGCGTCGTCGGCGGGGTTCGTGCTCGGGCACGAGCGCGTCCGTCCGTCCGAACTGGACATCGGCGCGGTGGCGGCGACGTTGCGCCGCAACGGCGAGGTGGTCGCCGAAGGACGCGGTGACGCGGTGCTGGGTGATCCGGCGATCGCCGTGGCGTGGCTCGCGGAGAAGGTGGCGGGCTTCGGCGTCCGGCTGCTGGCCGGTGACATCGTGCTGCCCGGCTCGTGCACGCGCGCCATCGACGCGAGACCTGGTGACGAGTTCCACGCCGAGTTCGCCGGACTCGGTGTCGTCGACCTGAAGTTCGAACAGGGGTGAACGGGTGAAGGCGGCCATCGTCGGTTCCGGCAACATCGGCACCGACCTGCTCTACAAGCTCCGGCGCTCGTCCGTGCTGGAACCGCGCTGGATGGTGGGCATCGACCCGGCCAGCGAGGGGCTGCGCAGGGCGGCGTCGCTGGGCCTGGAGGTCTCGGTCGACGGCGCGGAGTGGTTGCTGCGCCAGGACGAGCTGCCGGACGTCGTGTTCGAGGCGACGTCCGCGGCGGTGCACAGGGCCAACGCCCCGCGCTACGCCGAGGCAGGCATCCGGGCGATCGACCTGACACCGGCGGCGGTCGGGCCCTATGTCGTTCCACCGGTGAACCTCGGCGAACACCGGGACGCGCCCAACATCAACCTCATCACGTGCGGCGGCCAGGCCACGATCCCCATGGTGCACGCGGTGTCCCGGGTGGTCCCGGTGTCGTACGCGGAGATCGTCGCGAGCGTGGCGTCGGTGTCGGCGGGACCGGGCACGCGCGCCAACATCGACGAGTTCACCCGCACGACCAGCCGGGGCATCGAGACGATCGGGGGAGCGGAACGCGGCAAGGCGATCATCGTCCTCAACCCCGCGGACCCACCGATGATCATGCGCGACACCATCTTCTGCGCCATTCCCGAGGGCACCGATCCCGGCCCGATCACCGACTCGATCGCCAGGATGGAGACCGACGTCCGCTCGTACGTGCCTGGGTTCCGGTTGCTGAGGGAGCCGCAGTTCGACGCGGGCAGGGTGGCGATCTTCGTGGAGGTCGCGGGAGCGGGCGACTTCCTGCCGCCGTACGCCGGCAACCTCGACATCATGACGGCCGCCGCGACCAGGGTGGGGGAGGAGATCGCCGATGCAGCTGCGGCTGACCGACACGTCACTGCGTGACGGCTCGCACCACAAGCGCCACCAGTTCACCGCCGACGACGTCCGCTCCATCGTCGCCGCACTCGACGGCGCCGGAGTACCGGTGATCGAGGTGACGCACGGCGACGGGCTCGGCGGGTCGTCGTTCAACTACGGCTTCAGCCACACGCCGGAGCAGGAGCTGATCAAGGTCGCGGCCGGGACCGCGCAGCGGGCCAGGATCGCCGTGCTGATGCTGCCGGGTGTCGGGGTGAAGGACGACATCCTGGTGTCGCAGGACAACGGCGCCTCGATCGTCCGCATTGCCACGCACTGCACCGAGGCCGACGTCTCCGTACAGCATTTCGCGTTGGCCCGTGAGCGCGGCCTCGAGACCGTCGGCTTCCTGATGATGGCGCACTCGCAGCCACCGGAGGCGTTGGCCCGTCAGGCGAGGATCATGGCCGACGCCGGGTGCCAGTGCGTGTACGTCGTCGACTCGGCGGGAGCCCTGGTGCTGGAACAGGTCTCGGACCGGGTGGCGGCGCTGGTCGCCGAGCTCGGTGACGACGCCCAGGTCGGCTTCCACGGGCACGAGAACCTGGGGCTGAGCGTGGCGAACTCGGTCGCCGCCGCACGCGCCGGTGCGAAGCAGATCGACGGCAGCGTGCGCGGGTTCGGCGCCGGAGCGGGGAACACGCCGCTGGAGGCGTTCGTCGGCGTGTGCGACAAGCTCGGGTTCTCCACCGGCGTCGACTTCTTCAAGATCGTGGACGCGGCCGAGGACGTCGTCAGGCCCGTCATGCCGGAGGAGTGCCTGCTCGACAGGATGGCGCTGATGATGGGGTACGCGGGCGTTTATTCCAGCTTCCTCAAACACGCGTACACGCAGGCCAGGCGCTACGGCGTGTCCGGCGCGCAGATCCTCGTCCGCGCGGGCGAGCGCAAGCTGGTGGGCGGGCAGGAGGACCAGCTGATCGACATCGCGCTGGAGCTTAGCAGGGAGGAAGTCCGATGAGCGAGGAGATCCTCGGCAAGGTGCGGGAACTGCTGCCTGCTCTGGCCGATCGCGCGGCCGAGGCGGAGGAGCTGCGCAGGGTGCCGCCGGAGTCGGTGAAGGCGTTGCAGGAGACCGGGTTCTTCCGGATGCTGCAACCCGTGCGGTACGGCGGCTTCGAGTCGCACCCGCTCGACTTCTACGCCGCCGTCAGGCTGATCGCGAGCGCCTGCGGGTCGACGGGCTGGGTGGCGTCGGTGCTGGGCGTGCACCCGTGGCACGTCGGGTTGTTCGACGTGGCGGCGCAGGACGAGGTGTTCGGCGAGGACCAGGACACCCGGATCTCGTCGTCGTACGCGCCGACGGGCCGTGCGACGCCGGTGGAGGGCGGGTTCCGGTTCAGCGGCAAGTGGAGCTTCTCGTCGGGCTGCGACCACGCCACGTGGGTGCTGCTCGGCGGCCTGGTGATGAACGACGAGGGCAAACCCGTCGACTTCCGCACGTTCCTGCTGCCGATCTCCGACTACACGATCGACGACGTCTGGGACACGATCGGCCTGCGCGGCACCGGCAGCAACGACATCGTGGTCGAGGACGTGTTCGTGCCGGAACACCGGGCGCTGAGCATGATGCACACCGCGCGGTGCAAGTGCCCCGGCCAGGAGGTCAACCCGGGACCGCTGTTCCGCATGCCGTACGGGACGATCCACCCGTACGCGATCACCGCGCCGATGATCGGCATGGCGACCGGTGCGTACGACCTGCACGTCACCGCGACCCGTGAGCGCGTCCGTGCCGCCTACCTGGGCGAGAAGTCGGTCGACGACCCGTTCGCACAGGTGCGCATCGCCACGGCGGCCGGCGATATCGACACCGCGTGGTGGCAGCTGGAGAAGGACGTCAACGACGAGTGGGAACACGCCGTCGCCGGCACGAAGATCCCGATCGGCCTGCGCCTGCGGGCACGCCGCGACCAGGTGCTCGGCAGCGCGCGGGCGATCTCCGCGATCGACCGGCTCTTCGAGAGCGCGGGCGGCAAGGCGATCAACGCCGGTCTGCCGCTGCCCCGGTTCTGGCGCGACGCGCACGCCGCACGGGTGCACGCGGCGAATGATCCGGAGCGCGTGCTCGTGCTGTACGGCAAGAACGAGCTCGGCATCCAGGTCCGCGACGGTCTGTTCTGAGGGGGAGTGCGGTGAAGGTTCGGTTGCACTACCACGAGGCCGGCGCGGGCAACTCCGAGACGCTGGTCATGTTGCACGGCGGCGGGCCCGGTGCGTCGGCGTTGAGCAACTTCCGCGCCAACATCCCGGTGTTCGCGAAGTCGTTCCGCGTGCTGGCCGTCGACCTGCCCGGCTACGGCCAGTCCGACAAACCCGCCGAGCACGACCAGTACTTCTCGTTCGCCTCACGCGCGCTGAAGGACCTGCTGGACGACCTGGGTGTCGAGCAGGCGCACATTCTCGGCAACTCGCTCGGCGGCGGCACCGCGGTCCGGTTCGCCCTGGACCACGGGAAACGCGCGGGGCGGCTCGTGCTGATGGGACCGGGCGGGCTGTCGTTGAACGTCTTCTCGCCCGATCCGACCGAGGGCGTGCGCAAGCTCAGCGCGTTCGCCAGGACGCCCACGCGGGAGAAGATCGAGGAGTTCCTGCGGATCATGGTGTTCGACCAGTCGCTGATCACCGACGAGCTGGTCGACGAGCGGTTCGAGGCGGCGTCGAAGCCGGAGGCGTTGCGCGCCATGGCCGCCCTCGGCAAGTCGTTCTCCGGCCCCGGCTTCGAGCAGGGCATGCTCTGGCGCGAGGCGTACAAGCTGCGCCAGCGCGTGTTGTTGGTGTGGGGGCGCGAGGACCGCGTCAACCCGCTGGACGGCGCGCTGCTGGCGACGAAGCTGATCCCGCGCGCCCAGCTGCACGTGTTCGGCGGCTGCGGGCACTGGGCGCAGCTGGAGAAGTTCGACGAGTTCAACAGGCTCGCCCTCGACTTCCTCGTGGAGGCGTGATGGGGATCAGGTCGCTCGGCTACCTCCGGATCGAGGCCACCGACATGAACCGGTGGCGCGAGTTCGGGCTGAAGGTCCTCGGCATGGTCGAGGGCAAGGGATCGGTCGAAGGCGCGCTGTACCTGCGGATGGACGACTTCCCGGCGCGGCTGGTGATCGTGCCCGGATCGCAGGACCGCCTGCAGGCCTCCGGGTGGGAGGCCGCCACCGAGGCGGAGCTGGACGAGGTGGCCAAGCGCCTGGCCTCCGCCGGTGTCGCGTACGCCGAGGGGTCGGCGGAGGACCTGGCGGAGCGGCGGGTGGACGGGCTGATCCGGTTCGAGGACCCGTCCGGGAACGTGCTGGAGGTGTTCCACGGCGCGGCTTTGGAGCACCGGAGGGTCGTGTCGCCGTACGGGCACCGGTTCGTGACGGAGGAGCAGGGGCTCGGGCACGTCGTGCTGTCCACATCGGACGACGAGGCCGCGTTGCGCTTCTACCGCGACGTGCTGGGGTTCCGGTTGCGCGACTCGATGCGCCTGCCGCCGCAGTTCGTCGGCAGGCCGGCCGACGGATCGCCCGCGTGGCTGAGGTTCTTCGGCTGCAACCCGCGCCACCACAGCCTGGCGTTCCTGCCGATGCCGACGCCGAGCGGGATCGTGCACCTGATGGTCGAGGTCGAGAACACCGACGACGTCGGCCTGACGCTCGACCGCGCCCTGCGGCGCAAGGTGCCCATGTCGGCGACGCTCGGCAGGCACGTGAACGACCTGATGCTGTCGTTCTACATGAAGACACCCGGCGGCTTCGACGTCGAGTTCGGCTGCGAGGGACGCCAGGTGTCCGATGAGGACTGGATCGCACGCGAGAGCACGGCGGTGAGCCTGTGGGGACACGACTTCAGCGTGGGCTACCAGAAGTAGCCGCTCGTTATCGCTCCGTTCTCGGTCACTTCTGCACGGGGGTGACCGTGGTGACCGGCACGTCCGCCGACGGTCCCGCCGGGTTCGCCTGCCAGGCGTTCGCGGCGTTGTCGCTGGACCCGCCGCTGGTGCTGTTCTGCCCGCAACGAACCTCGCGCAGCTGGGCGGCCATCGCCTCGTCCGGTGCGTTCTGCGTGAACGTGCTGGCGGAGGACCAGCGCGAGGTGTCCACGGTCTTCGGCAAGGCCGGTGCCGACAAGTTCGCGGGGGTCTCGTGGACGCCGTCGGCCACCGGTGCCCCGGTGCTCGACGGCGCGCTCACGTGGGTCGACTGCCGGGTCTCGGCCGTCCACGACGCCGGTGACCACCACGTGGTGGTCGGCTCGGTCGTGGAGCTCGGTCCGGTGCGCGACGCGCAGCCGCTGCTGTTCTACCGCGGCCGCTACGCCGTGCACGCCGAGCTGGACCCGCGCGGCTGGTCCGGCGAGGTCCTGGACAACCTGATGACCTGGCAGCGCCAGTCAGAGTGGAGCTGACGCGGTGACCAGCCAGACGCGGCCGGGGATCCGCACCTCGCCGTCCCGCACGAACTCGTCGAAGGCACCCCGGACCGAGCCGAGCATCCGCGCGCGTTCGGACTCGTCCGCCTCCCGCAGCGCGTGGGCGACCGGGCCCATGTTGCTCAGGTACGGGACGAGCAGCTCCTCCGGCATCGGGCAGTCCCTGTCCACCGGCCGGATCTCGACCCCGCCCCAGCCACCCCTTTCGAGGATCCCGCGCGTCTTGTCCGCGTCGGCGAGCGAGAACGGCCCCGGCGCGTCCGGATCCGGCACCGGCGCGCCGGGCACCAGCGACGCGGCGATCCGGGCCGCGGTGATCATGAACGGGTTCTCGTCCCGGGCCCGCCAGGTGACGAAGCACAACTCACCACCCGGCGTGGCCGCGCGCAGCAGGTTGCGGAAGGCAGCGACCGGGTCGTCGAAGAACATCACCCCGAACCGGGAGACGACCAGGTCGAAGCGCTCCTCGAACGCGTGCACCTGCGCGTCGGCCAGGACGAACCGCCCGACGCCGTGCTCCCGTGCGGCGGTCAGCATCGACTCCGAGATGTCGACGCCGACGCAGTCAGCGCCGGTGGCCCCGGCGATCGCTCGCGTGACGTCACCGGTGCCGCACCCGACGTCGAGCACCTTCTCTCGCGGCCGCCGCAGCGCCGCCTCGACGAGCAGGTCCTGGAACGGCATGAGCACCATGCCCACGATGTCCTGGACCTGCGCCCAGCCCCTGCCCGCGGTGTTCCACCAGGCCGCCTGCTCAGTGTTGACCTCTGATGTCATGCTCCCACCCTCCTTCTTCAAGTCGGCTTGAGGTCAAGTGTCGTGGACGAGATCGGTATTGGCGAGGTGGTCCGCCGCTCGGGCGTGCCCGCCTCCACGTTG
>JASLAV010000782.1 GCA_030146905.1 Lentzea sp.
GCCGACAAGCTCCGCGCGTTCGTCGACGCCAACCCGGAGTTCGAGACCGCCGTCGAGCGCCTCGCCACCTACCTGGCGCGCGACGACGACGATTTCGAGGAATAGTCACCGTCAGCACGAATAGCGTCACATTCCGTACACCTGGGACGAGACTAGGTGCATGGGGAAGATCCTCGGTCTGCTCGGCGCCGCCATCGCACCACCGGCCGCCGCCTACGTCACCTTCCTGCAGGCCTGGGCGAAGGCGCACCCGGTACTGGCACTGCTGGTGCTCGCGGGCTACGAACTAGTGGTCCTGGGTTTCGGTTTCGTCAGCAAGCTCGTCGGCGGCACCGCCGACGAGCTGCGCGACCGGTGGAAGGACCCGCTCGCCAGGACCATCGACGAGGGCACCCGGCGGCGCCTGTCCCGTTTCGAACGCCGCTACCGCGAGTCGGTGCTGGGCAGCCTGAGGTTCATCGACCTCAAGGGCCTCGCCACCATGGGCTTCTACACGCCGGAGCTGGACGAGGTCTTCGTCGACGTCAGCCTGGTCCACAGCGACCCGTCCAAGGTGCCCACGGACGTCCTGGGGCGTCCGCGGGTCCAGCCGGACCGCCGCTTCATCGGCGACCTGTTCGACCGGCAGAGGCCCGTGGTGCTCGCGGTGATCGGTCCGCCGGGCTGCGGCAAGACGACTCTTCTGCGGCACACCGCTCTGCTCGTGTGCCGGACGCGCCGTCGGCGGCGACGCATCCCGGTGCTGCTGTACCTGCGCGACCACGTCCAGGCGATCACGGACGGCACCGCGCTGCCCGACCTGGCCGACCACAAGGCCCCCGCGGGGTGGTTCGAGCGGAAGTTGCGAGCCGGCTCCTGCGTGGTCCTCCTCGACGGACTGGACGAGGTGGCTGACCAGCAGAACCGGCGTGAGGTCTCGGACTGGGTCGAGCGGCAGGTCGAGTGCTTCCCGTCGAACGACTTCGTGATCACGTCCCGTCCCCACGGCTACCAGAGCGCGCCGGTCTCCGGCGCCGACATCGTGCAGGTCCGCGGCTTCACCGACCAGCAGGTGACCCGCTTCGTGCGCGGCTGGTACTTCGCGTTCGAGCAGCGCAGCACCGGCGAGAAGTCACCGGACATCGCCCGACGGGCCGAAGAAGAGGCGAACGACCTCCTCGAACGCCTGCACCGCAACACATCGCTCTACGAGCTGACGGTGAACCCGTTGCTGCTCACGATGATCGCGAACGTGCACAAGTTCCGCGGTGCGCTCCCCGGCAGCCGAGTGGACCTCTACAGCGAGATCTGCCAGGTGCTGCTGTGGCGGCGGCAGGAGGCCAAGAAGCTCTCGTCCGCCCTGTCGGGCGACCAGAAGATGACGCTGCTGAGTGAACTGGCGTACTCGATGATGAACCGCAGGGTCCGCGACATCGGCCGCGACCAGATCGCCGTCAATGTCCGCTCCGCACTGCGGCGCATGGCTCCGGGGATGGACGAGGAGGGGTTCCTGGCGGACATGACGTCGAGCGGCCTGCTGCTCGAACGGGAACGCGACGTGTTCGCCTTCGCGCACCTGACGTTCCAGGAGTACCTGGCGGCGCACCACATCCGGGAGAAGCAGCTGACACAGGTGCTGATCGACAACATCGACGACGTGTGGTGGCGCGAGACGACGTTGCTGCACGTGGCCCGTGCGAGCGCCGACCCGGTCGTCCGCGCCTGCCTCGACTCCGGGACGGTGCGGGCGTTGTCGCTGGCGTTCGACTGCGCCGAGCAGGGCAGCGAGCTCGCCCCGGAACTCCGCCGCAAGCTCGACCAGTTGCTGGAAACCGTGTCAGAGCCGGCGGCGAAGACGCCCATGCGCGACCTGATGATCAAGGTCGTGGTGTCGCGGTACCTGCGCAACGTGGTGCGCACCGGCGAAGGCACTCGCCTTTGTGCGGAGCCGGTGCCGACGCACATCTACCAGCTTTTCCTGGAAACCGAACCGCACCGGACTCCGAGCACCCCACTCGGCGATCGTGACGAGCCGGTCCAGGGCGTCTGGTTCGAAGACGCGCTGGTCTTCATCGACTGGGTCAACTCGGACGCGGCGACCGAACAGAGCTTCCGCCTGCCTCAACGCACGGAGCTGCTGTCGTCCCCGCTGGTCTCGAAGCTCGGCGCGCTGAACCCGTGGCTCGCAAACCAGGGCATCCTCCGGGGTGCTGCGGACGCGAACTACACGATCAAGCAGAACGATCTCCGCGCGGACCTGATGGAAGACTTCAGTCAGCTGAACGTCGCGACCTATTCCATCTATGAGGCGGAACTGCCGGTGGTGCGGCTGACCCAGCCCCCGGTCATCTCGACAGACGAGACGGTGGTCGGTCGCGCGACTGCTGCGGCTGCCAGCAGCCGGGCGGGTTCGACGTCACCTGACCAGTTCGCCAGGGCTTTTGTGAACGCCGCCGTCGGACGTTGGGGAAGCACTTCCTACAGCACGACAATCGGCACACATTCCGACCGCCGCCACGAACTCGAGCAGGTTCCGCTGACCGCGTGGGGACGGGCGCATCTGCCAGAGCTCAGTGATCTGGCGACCGCTGTCTTCTCCAGGGCCGTGCACCTCTCACCCGTACGCGCTGCAGAGCTCCGCGTGGCGGCGATGTGTCTGATGGCGGAAACCGATGAAGAGCACAGAGATCCCTTCCTGTGGATCGCCGTCGGCGCGTCGATCATGCAACGAGGCGCCGACGGCAGACTCCCCGCGAACGAGACGATCGTGCTCGCCACCGACTAGCGGATCACCAGGCGTAGGCCTCCGGCGCCGGCTTCGACCCGTTCGGCGCCGGAGCCGGGAACAGCTCGTCCAGCTTC
>JASLAV010000824.1 GCA_030146905.1 Lentzea sp.
GGGGAGGGTGTTGCTCAACAGAGTGGCCTCGGCTCGATGCCGGGAAAGTACTGGTCCCAGTGACGAGTGGACAGGTGCGCCGTCGTAGTGGCGCACACACGAGCCGCGACCGCCTCGGCGTCGAGGTCCCAGACGCGGACGGTGCGATCGGCACCGGCCGTCGCGAGGGTGCGGTTGTCCGGTGCGAAGGCCACACCCCAGATCCGTTCCGCGTGACCGTGCAGCACTGCCCGCACCTGGGGGTTGCGGGGATCGCTCACGTCCCACACGCGGACGACGTCGTCGGTCGTACCGGCCGCGACGAGGGTGCCGTCGGGTGAGACGGCGAGCCGCTGCAGCGGTCCGCCGTCGTTGGGCAGGGAGCCGAGCTTGCGCGGCTGTGCGGGATCGCTGATGTCGTACAGCGCGCCGCTCGCTCCCTGGTTCGCCAAGGCCATCACGGTGCCGTGGATGGCGATCGAGAAGACCTCGTCGCGGCCCGCCTGCCCGCCGCGGCGGATGGGGTTCGGGTTGGCGTCGGTCTTGAGCACCGGGAGCGCCCGCGGCCTGGCGGGGTCGCCGACGTCCCACAGCTGCAGCTCGCGGCTGCCGTTGGCGATGACGAGCGTGCGGTCGTCCTCAGACAGCTCGACCTGCCAGACGGTGTCGGTGCGGGGGACGGCGAACCCGCCCGTCTTCACGGGAGCGGCCGGGTCGGTGACGTTCCAGAACTCGACCACGCCGTTCTCGCCGGCGGCGGCGAGCATCTTGCCGTCGTGGCTGAAGGTGGCGGCGACGATCGGGGCGCTGAAGGTGATCGCCCTGGTCAGCTCGCGCGGCTCTGCCGGGTTGCTGACGTCCCACAGGGCGGCGGCCGCCGAGGTCGAGCCGAACAGGACGTTCCCGGCCGGGCTGACGTCGACGGTCTGCGCCTCGTCGTCCGGGGCGAGCGCGGGCAGGGTGGAGATCTCCTCCGCGTGCCCGTCGCCGGGGCGCCACAGCTTGATCGCACCGTCGGAGGAGACGGTCGCGAAGTACCGGCCGCGCTTGTCGTAGTCCAGCTTCCACACCGTCTGCCGGTGGCGCGGGTAGGACAGGGTGCCGATGTCGAACACCCGCACCGCGGCGTCGGTGGTGGCCATGGCCATCCAGCGCGAGTCGGAACTGAAGACGACCGACGCCGCGGCGTCGCCGTAGCCGCCCAGTTCGGACGCGAGCCGGACGTCGCGCGGGTCGCTCACGTTCCACAGGAGGGTCGTCTTGTCGCCGCCGCTGCTGGCGAGGAACCTGCCGTCGGGGGAGAAGGCCACCGCGTGGACCGAGAACGTGTGCCCGTGCGCCTGGCTGAGCAGCACGGGATTGCGTGGATCGGCGACGTCCCAGAGCCGCACGTCCCCGTTGTCGGCGCCGGTGGCGATCGTGCGGCCGTCGGGGGAGAAGGCCACCGCGTCCACGGACACGCCCTCGGGGGCGGGGCGAAGCGTGGAGAGAGGAGCGCCGGTCGTGAACTCCCAGAGCTTCACCGTGCCGTCCCAGGACGCGGACGCGATCCTGGATCCGTCCGCGTTGAGCGAGATGGCGTGCACCAGCTGGTCGTGGGCCTGGATCGTGCGCACCGGGGTGGCGGGCCCGGAGAGGTCCCAGATCCGGATCGTCCTGTCCTGGCCGCTGCTGACCAGCGAACGGCCGTCCGGGGTGAACTGCACGGCCTGCACCTGGCCCTCGTGGCCGCCGATGCGTGCCTTCTCGACGGGGGTGCGCGGGTCGGTGACGTCGAAGAGGCGGATGAACCCGTCCCAGCCGGCCGCGGCGATCGTCCTGCCGTCCGGGCTGAACGCCATGCCGTGCGTGGCGTTGTCGCCGACCCTGACCCTGCCCAGCTCAGCCGGGTGGTGGGGGTCGGTGAAGTCCCAGACGATCAGCGTCCGGTCGTCGCCCGCGGTGGCGAGGATCCGGGTGTCCGGGCTGAACACCGCGAACGACGCGGGCTCGTCGTGGCCGCTGACGGTGGTGACCTGCGGTGTGGCGAAGGTGCTGAGCAGGCTGTCGCGGGCGGCGGGCAGTCCGGTCAGCCGGTACGCGGCCAGGCGCAGCTGGCTGGCCAGGCCGGGGTCGCGGTCCTGCAGTTCGTTGGCCTCGGCGATGGCCTTCTGGGCGAGCGCGTTGGTGCGTTGCTCGGTGGTCTGCCGTTGGGCGCGCACGGCGAACACGGTCGAGGTCGTGGCCACGAGCAGCAGTGCGGCGAGCAGGACGACGACGCGGCGCAGGTTGGTGGTGCGGAGCTCCTCGGAGGCCAGGTGGCGTTCGACGGCGGCCTTGCTGGCGTCGAGGAACGCCTTCTCCTGGGCGTTGAGCGCGCCTGGTTCGCGCTGGGCCCAGTCCGTGGCGCGGGTGAGCGGCACGCCGCGGTAGAGCGAGCCGGGATCGCGGCCGTGCGCCTCCCAGTCGGCGGCGGCCGCGGTGAGCTTGCGGTGGACGCGCAGGTCGTCGCGTGCTTCGGCGAGCCAGTCCTTGAGACGCGGCCAGCCGCGGATGACGGCTTCGTGGCTGATCTCGACGCTGTCGTCGTCGATGGTGAGGATGCGGGCGTTCGCCAGGTGCTCGACGACGTCGTCCGCCGCGAGCTCTGACCGCTTGACGTGGCGTTTCGTGTCCTCGGTGCCTTCGCCGGGGTTGATCAGCCGCAGGAACACCTGCCGTGCCTGGGCCTGCTGGTGCTCGTCGAGACCGGTGAAGGCGGCCTCCGCGGTGTTCGCGATGGCGCGGGCGATGCCGCCGCTCTCGTGGTAGCTGGTGAGCGTGAGGGTGTTGCCGCGCCGGCGGCGCCAGGTTTCGAGCAGCGCGTGGCTGACGTGGGGGAGCACGCCGGGTTCGCCGGTGGCGTCGGCGATGAGCCGTGCGACGAGACCGGTCTCCAGTGCGCAGCCGACCTCGACGGCGGGCTGGGTGATGGCCTTGCGCAGCTCGTCGGTGGTCATGGGGCCGACCAGCACCTGGGCGTCCTCGACGGCGTTGACGAGGTCGGGGTAGCGGGCGCAGTGGCCGTAGAAATCCGCGCGCATGCCGATGACGGTCTTGTGCTCGCGGCGGGTGAGCGCGGCGATGAACTCGTCGCGGTGGGGGAGGGCGAAGACCTCCTCGAACTGGTCGACGACCAGCAGACCGTCCGCCTCGGGGACCTCAGCGGTGCCCGGGGTGATCAACCGGCCCTTCTCGTGGGCGAGGAGACCGGCCTGCAGCAGCGAGGACTTGCCCGACCCCGACGCGCCGACGACGAGCACGGTGTCGTGGTGCTCGAGCTTGCCCAGCAGTTTGCCGACGAG
>JASLAV010000862.1 GCA_030146905.1 Lentzea sp.
TGTCCGAGCGGACGCTGACGAACGCGTTGAGGGAGTTGACGAGTCGTGGACTGGGAACCGTGGTGCTGTGCGGTTCGGCGTACCGGAACCGGGGCGTCGAACCGTTGCTGGACGCGGTGATCGCGTACCTGCCGTCCCCTGTGGACGTTCCGCCGGTGCGCGGCGTCGACGGCGAGGAACGGTCGCCGGACCCGGACACGCCGTTCTCGGCGTTGGTGTTCAAGGTGAACGCCACCGCCACCGGGCGGCTGACGTACGTCCGCGTCTACTCCGGCACCATCCACAAGGGAGAGACGACGCTCGTCGGCGGCAGGACCGAGCACATCGGACGGATCCTGCGGGTGCAGGCCGACCGGCACACGCCGGTCGAACAGGCGGTCGCGGGCGACATCGTGGCGATCGTCGGGCTGAAGTCGGCCCGCGTCGGGGCGACCCTGTGCGATCCGGCGGCTCCGTTGCTGCTCGAACCGCCGGTGTCGGCCGATCCCGTGGTGTCGGTGGCGGTCGAGGCGCGCACCAGCGCGGACAACGCCAGGCTGGCCGACGCGCTGGCCCGCCTGGTCGACGAGGACCCGTCCCTGCGGGTCGGGACGGACCCCGAGACCGGCCAGACGGTGCTGTCCGGACTGGGCGAGCTGCACCTGGAGGTGGCGGTGAAGAAGGCGAGCACCGACCACCGCGTCGAGATCGCGATGGGACGGCCGGAGGTCGCCTACCGCGAGACCGTGGCCACCGGGGTCACGGGATTCGTGTATCGGCACGTGAAGCAGGACGGAGGACAGGGACAGTTCGCCCACGTCGTCATCGACACCGAACCGCTGGAGACCGGGTTCGAGTTCCGCTCGGCGGTCACCGGCGGGCGGGTGCCGCAGGAGTTCGTCCGCGCGGTCGAGCAGGGCTGCCGGGACGCGCTGGCCGAAGGGCCGCTCGGCCACCCGGTGACCGGGCTGCGGCTGACGCTCACCGACGGGTCCACGCACGTCAAGGACTCGTCGGAGATGGCGTTCCGCACGGCCGGACGGCTCGGGCTCCGCGAGGCGCTCAGGGCCGGGACGATGACGTTGCTCGAGCCGATCGCCGAGGTCACGGTCACCGTGCCGGAGGAGTACCTCGGCGGCGTGCTCGGTGACCTGGCCTCGCGCCGCGGCCGGATCGCCGGCTCCGAGGTCAGGGCGGGCACGACGGTCGTGACGGCGAGCGTGCCGCTGGCCGAGATGTTCGGGTACGTGACCAGGCTGCGGAGCCGCACGCAGGGCCGCGGCACGTTCACGAGCCGTCCGATCGGCTACGCGGCGGCGTAGGACACAGGCGCGTCCCGGGAAACCGGGGCGCGCCTGTGCCAAGATCGGCAGGATGTCGACCTTGAACGTCATGTCGTTCAACCTGAGGTACGCCTCCGACGCCGAGCCGAACTCGTGGGCGTCCAGGCGACCCGTGGTGGCCCAGCTGCTGCTCGGCGAGCGCCCGGCGGTGATCGGCACGCAGGAGGGCCTCTACCAGCAGATCAAGGACATCGACCACGACCTGCCGGACCACTACGAGTGGGTCGGGCAGGGCCGGCTGGGCGGCAGCCACGACGAGTTCATGGCGATCTTCTTCGACATGCACCGGCTGGAACCGCTCGAGTTCGACCACCACTGGCTGTCCGCGACGCCGAACGTCGTGGGTTCGCGGTCGTGGGGCAACAACGTCGTCCGGATGGTCACCTGGGTCCGGTTCCTCGACCGGCTGACCGGCAAGCAGTTCGTCGCCGTCAACACGCACTTCGACCACGAGTCGGCCAACGCCCGCGTGCGCAGCGCCGAGCTGGTGCGCGACCGGCTCAGCACCTTCACGCTGCCCGTCGTGCTCACCGGCGACTTCAACGACGTCCCCGGCTCACCGGCGTACGAGATCCTGACGAGCGTGCTCGCCGACACCTGGGTCACCGGCCCGCGGACCACACCGGCCTACGGGACGTTCCACGGCTTCGGCCCGCTCGTCCCGGACGGCCCGCGCATCGACTGGATCCTCACGCGCGGCGCGGCGGTCGAGGCCGCCGCGATCAACACCTACCAGCGGGACGGCCAGTTCCCGTCCGACCACCTGCCGATCCAGGCGCTGATCACCCTCTAACCAGACGGGAGTTGGTTGCCGTCGCGTCGAGTGGTGTTCGCCCGGAAGAAGCACTCTTTCCACCAGCGGCGGCTAGACACTGTGCGTGCACACCACTCGTGCCGGCGCGGGTTCGCGTGTGGACGCAGATGAAGGGGATCCGATGAAGCGATCGACGTTGTCCGTTCTGCTGGCTCTGCTCGTGACCGTCGTGGCGAGCCCGTTGCCGGGTGCCGTTGCCGCGCCAGGCCGCGTGCAGCCGCTGGAACGCGCGCACGCGCACAACGACTACGAGCACGACCGCCCGCTGGCCGACGCCCGCGACCGCGGGTTCACGTCGGTGGAGGCCGACGTGTGGCTGGTGGACGGCGAACTTCGCGTGGCGCACGACTTGGTCGACACGCGGCCGGGCCGCACGCTGCGCAGCCTCTACCTCCAACCGCTCGCCGAGATCGTGCGTGCGAACGGGGGCCGCGTCTACCCGCGCTGGCGCGGTTCCTTCCAGCTGCTCGTCGACATCAAGAGCGACGGTCCGGCGACCTACGAGGCCGTGGACGAGGCGCTGCGGGAGTTCCGCCCCATGCTCACCCAGTGGGTCAACGGCCACGAACGACGTGGCGCGGTCGAGGTGGTCATCAGCGGGAACCGGCCGCGTGAGGACATGCTCGCCCAGCGGATCCGGCGGGCCGGGTACGACGGGCGGCTGAGCGATCTCGGCAGTGGTGTCCCCGCCACGTTCATGCCGCTCGTCAGCGACAACTGGACGAAGAACTTCAC
>JASLAV010000868.1 GCA_030146905.1 Lentzea sp.
CGGCATGGTGATGCCGCAGATGTCGGCTTCCTGGAACGCGTCGGTGCCGATCAGCGGGCGGGACTGCTGGCCGGTGATGGCGACCACCGGGACGGAGTCCATGTTGGCGTCCGCGAGCGGCGTGACCAGGTTCGTGGCGCCGGGACCGGAAGTGGCCATGCACACCCCGACCCGGCCCGTGGCCTGGGCGTACCCGGTGGCGGCGTGGCCCGCGCCCTGCTCGTGGCGGACCAGGATGTGCCGCACCTTGGTCGAGTCGAGGAGTGGGTCGTAAGCAGGCAGGATCGTGCCGCCGGGAATGCCGAAGACCACTTCGCAGCCCACTGCCTCCAGCGAGCGGACGAGGGACTGGGCACCGGTCACGCGGATGGGAGCGCCGCTCGGCGGGGCCGGTTTCGGCCGCGGTCCAGGGCGGGGCGACGACGACTCTCCGGGAGCCGGTCGCGAGGTTGCGCTGGTCATCTGTCTGCCTCGTGGGTAAGGAGAATGCACGGTCCGGGCACGAAAAAACCCTCGCCAACCCGAACGGGTCGTACGAGGGTCGCGCGTCGACGCAAGCTCGAATGCCTAGGCGTCGACGCGCCTGGGAAGTACGAGAACGAGGTTGCGCTGCATGGGCCTGACGTTAACCGTCAAGGAGGTGGAGCGTCAACTGTGCGGGACGGCACTCCCGGATGGTGGAAGCCCCACGTGCGTGGACGAGGGCCGGAGTCACCCGCTCGGACGAGGAGGTGGCAGCATCTCGGGCCGTGCCGAAAGTCGTGTTCCGCATCCCCACGCCCGCCCTGCTCGCCGCCGGTTCCGCGGCGATCTGCGCGACGCCCGTCGCCTGGGGCGCACCGGGTCTCCAGGCCCTCTACCTGCTGCCGGCGGCGTTCGCCTGGTGGGTGGTGCGCAACCGGACGACCGTGGACGGCGAGCGGATCGAGGCTCGGGGCACGTTCGGCAAGCGGGTCGTGCCGTGGTCGGGCGTGAAGGCGGTCAAGGTGGTCCCGAAGGGGTGGTTGTCGGTGGTGCTCGACGACGGCTCGCTCGTCCGGCTGCCCGCCGTCCGCGCCGTCCACCTGCCGATGTTGTCGCAGGTCAGCGGCGGACGGGTGGCGGATCCGACGGCCGTGGGCGAGGCTGATGAGCCCGGTGGGGCGGCCGACGGGCCTGACCGGGACGAAACGCCGCCGGCCGTAAAGTCCGAGGAGTGAGTTCGAACACGCGGACCCCCGGCCGGCTGCCGGTCGTCAGCCTGGTGCTGTCGCTGGCGGGACTGGCGGTGTCGACCTACCTCACCGTCGCGCACTTCACCGCGGGCGCGCTGGTGTGCGCCGAGGGCGAGGTGATCGACTGCGGCACGGTGACCACCAGCGAGCAGTCGGAGCTGTTCGGCGTCCCGGTCGCGGTGCTGGGCCTGGCGTTCTTCGCGTTCCTGACCGTCGCGTGCCTGCCGTTCGCCTGGCGCAGCGAGGCGCTGCACTGGGCGCGGCTGGTGTCGGTCGGCGTCGGCGTGCTGTTCGTGGTGTACCTGGTCGCCGCCGAGTTCCTGCTGATCGGGAAGATCTGCCTGTGGTGCACGGCTGTGCACGTCATCACGCTCGCGCTCGCCGCCGTCCTGGTCGCCGGGGCGTTGCGGCGGAGTAATCTCTGAGGCACCGCTCCCACCTCTTTCCGCGCCCCACACCTCGCGCGCGTCGTTCGCGAATTCGTTTGGCAAAGACTTCTGGAGGAGCCGTGCCACCGCTCCGTTCCCGCACCACCACCCACGGCCGCAACGCCGCGGGCGCACGCGCGCTCTGGCGCGCTACGGGCATGACCGACAGCGACTTCGGCAAGCCCATCGTGGCCATCGCCAACTCGTACACGCAGTTCGTGCCGGGGCACGTGCACCTGCGCGACCTCGGGGACATCGTGGCCGAGGCGATCCGCGAGGCGGGCGGGGTGCCGCGCGAGTTCCACACGATCGCGGTGGACGACGGCATCGCGATGGGGCACAGCGGGATGCTCTACTCCCTGCCGTCGCGGGAGATCATCGCCGACTCGGTCGAGTACATGGTCAACGCGCACCAGGCCGACGCGATCGTGTGCATCTCCAACTGCGACAAGATCACCCCCGGCATGCTCAACGCGGCGATGCGGCTCAACGTCCCGGTCGTGTTCGTCTCCGGCGGGCCGATGGAGGCGGGCAAGGCGGTCGTGGTGGACGGCGTGGCCGTCGCGCCGACCGACCTGATCACCGCGATCTCCGCGTCCGCCTCGCCGGACGTGGACGAGGCCGGGTTGGCCGAGGTCGAGCGGTCGGCGTGCCCGACCTGCGGGTCGTGCTCGGGCATGTTCACCGCGAACTCGATGAACTGCCTCACCGAGGCGCTGGGCCTGGCGCTGCCGGGCAACGGCTCCACGCTGGCCACGCACTCCGCGCGCCGCGAGCTGTTCGCCGAGGCCGGCCGCACGGTCGTGGACCTGTGCCGGCGGTACTACGAGCAGGACGACGAGTCGGTGCTGCCGCGCTCGATCGCCAACCGCGAGGCGTTCGAGAACGCCATGGCGCTGGACATGGCGATGGGCGGCTCCACGAACACCGTGCTGCACATCCTCGCCGCCGCGCGGGAGGGCGAGGTCGACTTCACGCTGGCCGACGTCGACGCGCTCAGCCGCCGCGTGCCGTGCCTGGCGAAGGTGTCGCCGAACTCGGACTACCACATGGAGGACGTCCACCGGGCGGGCGGCATCCCGGCCCTGCTGGGCGAGCTGTGGCGGGCCGGCCTGCTCAACGAGGACGTGCGCACCGTGCACAGCCCGGACATCGCGTCGTGGCTGGGCGAGTGGGACGTGCGGGCCGCGTCGCCGTCACCGCGGGCGGTGGAGCTGTTCCACGCGGCGCCGGGCGGTGTGCGCACGACGGAGGCGTTCTCCACGTCCAACCGGTGGTCGGAGCTGGACGTGGACGCGGCGGGCGGCTGCATCCGCGACGTCGGACACGCGTACACCAAGGACGGCGGGCTGGCCGTGCTGCACGGCAACCTGGCCGAGCGCGGCGCGGTCATCAAGGCGGCGGGCATCGACGAGGAGCTGTGGCACTTCGAGGGGCCGGCGCGGGTCGTCGAGTCCCAGGAGGAGGCCGTCTCGGCGATCCTGAAGAAGGAGATCCAGCCGGGTGACGTGCTCGTGGTCCGCTACGAGGGCCCCGCGGGCGGGCCGGGCATGCAGGAGATGCTGCACCCGACCGCGTTCCTCAAGGGCGCGGGCCTGGGCCGCAAGTGCGCGTTGATCACTGACGGCCGGTTCTCCGGCGGCACGTCGGGCCTGTCCATCGGGCACGTCTCGCCGGAAGCGGCGGGTGGCGGCGTGATCGGCCTGGTCCAGGACGGCGACCGGATCGTGATCGACATCCACGAGCGGCGGCTGGAGCTGCTGGTGGACGAGACCGCGCTGGCCGAGCGGCGGGCGAAGGTGGAGGCCTCCGAGCGGCCGTGGCAGCCGGTCGACCGGGTCCGCCCGGTGACGGCGGCGCTGCGGGCGTACGCGCGGATGGCGACGGACGCGTCGACCGGGGCCGTGCGCGACGTGAACAGGTAGATCTCGCGGAGAACCCGGCCGGGGATCCGCCGGCCGGGTTTTCGCTGTTCAGGGGCCGGGCAGCAGCCAGGTGAGGGCCAGCGAGGCGAGGAACACCGCCCACCCGGCCAGCGGCCCGACGACGGGTCTTCGCACCCTGGTGACGAGCAGCCCGCCCACGACGAGCCCGACGAGCAACCCCACCGGCGGCAGCAGCGACCGCGCGGTGAGGCCGATCGGGAAGGCGATCAGGCAGACCACCGGCACCCCGACCACCACCAGCGCGAGCTGCGCGCCCGCCGCGGCCACCCGCTCGTTCACGTCACCTCCGGAAGGCCGTCGCGGCGGAGCACCCGTGTGAGCAGGCCGCCGTTCAACCGCTCGGCCGCGCGGACGGCGGGTGCGCCGAAGAAGCACAGGCTCTGCTCCCACGGGTGCCCGAACACGCCGGACGACAGGTCCTTCGCCACGAAGACCACGTAGTCGCCGTTCGGGATCAGCGCCGTGTCCCACTGCTCCAGGTCGGTCACGTCCACCACTCGGTGCGGCCGGTAGAGGGCCGACGGGTGCACCCAGTCGTGCGAGGCCAGGGACTCCCAGTACTCGGTG
>JASLAV010000931.1 GCA_030146905.1 Lentzea sp.
ACGACACCGGAGAACGCGGCACCGGCCTGCGTCGGGTCGCCGTTGAGCGCGACCTTGCCCTTGTACTCGGGCTTGAGCAGGTCCTTCACGCTCGCCGGCGCCGGCACCTTCGCGGCGTCGTAGCCGATCGACATGAAGCCGCCGTAGTCGCCGTAGTAGGCGCCGTCCGCGTCCTTGAGCTCCGCGGCGATGTCGTCCCAGGTGCTGACCTTGTAGGGGGCGAAGAGGTCCTTGTTGGCGAGCGCCACGTTCAGACCGAGGTCGAACACGTCGGGCGCGCGGTCGTTGCCCTTGAGCTGCTTGGCGGCGTTGATCTCGTCCTGGCTGGACGCGTCCGGCTGCGCCGAGTCGACCTTGATGCCGTACTTCGCCTCGAACGCCTTGATGATCTCGCCGTAGTTCGCCCAGTCCGGGGGCAGCGCGATGACGTTGAGCTTGCCCTCCTTCTTCGCGGCCTCGACCAGCTGGTCCATGCCGCCGAAGTCGGCTGCCGACTTGGCGGTGCCGGCGGCACCGGCCGGCAACTCCTTGGCGGGCGGGGCGCCACAGGCCGCCACCGCCAGCACCAACGCGCCGACGCCAATCAGTTTCGTGGTGACGTTCCCTCGCTTCAGCACAGGCGGAGGATTCGCGCGGGACGCTTTCGTTGTCAAGCCAGCCGCGCCGGTTGAGACCTTCTCGACTCCAACCGTGAATTCTCGGTGGCTCAGGGGTTGCCGCTGAATGCTTTCCGAACTTCGTCCAGGTGCTGCACGCCGATCCCGGTACCGGGATCGACGTGGACGAGTGCGGTGGTCAGGTGCCGTCGCTTGTGGACGAACTGGTCCCTGCGCGCGGCGTGGAGCCCGAAATCGTCGTCGAACCAGACGAGGGGCCGCTCGTAGGCGTACCGGGCGACGGCGGGGTACTTCCAGCCGTGCTCGTCGTGGAACTCGACCACCTTGAGCGCCGGGAGGCCGAGCCGCGGCCCGATCTCGGTGTTCGCGCGGTGCATCCAGCTGGTGGCCCACGCGAGTTCGGCGCCGAACTCCTCCGCCAGCTGTCTCAACTGGTGGCCGTGGCCGGGGTCGAGGTGGATGCGGAGCTTGCGCCACCACCCGACCTTGACGTCGAACGGCAGGTAGTTCGACGGCTTCGGGTTCGCCGCCCACGGGTTGAGCGGCCCGTCGACGTCGATCAGGATCAGCGGTCTCACCCCGTCCAGCATGCCCGAGTCGCTCAGCAGAACCAGCGGACGTGGTCGTCCGCGTCGTCGAACAGCCGCTTGACCTCTGCCTCGATGACTTGCAGCCTGGTGAGGACGCGCTCGCGAGACATCCGGGTGTGCGCCTCGCTCACCTCGGTCCTCGCCTCGTGCACCAGCGCAAGCGCCTGGTCCCGGCGCAAAGTCCGGTCTTCGAGCCCCTGTCTCAAGTACGTGAGCAGCCTGATGGCGTCATAAGTACCTGTGGGCGCGCTCTTCAGGAGTCGTACAGCGATTTGGATCTGCCTCAGCAGGAACGGCGGCAGCGAAGCATGCGGCAGTGCCGGCAGGTCCGTTCGCCTCTCCCGGACTTCCTCGTGCCGCCTAGGCGCCTCCGTCCGCGGCTTCCCCTGCCCGATGACGGCCGCGAGTCCATCGGCCCGGTGCTCGGGCATGGCGTGGAAGGCCTGCTGGAACTGGCGGTCAGCGGCGGCGAGCAGTTCGTCCAGTTCGTCGTCACGCATCGTTGCACCTCCTCCTCACCAAAGCCGCTTTCAAGGCCTTGCGGCCCCTGCTCCGGTTCTGCCGCACGGCCTGTGCCGTCGTGCCGAGTTCGTGTGCGATGACGTCGTCGGGAAAGTCGTCCGCTGTCATGGCGAGCACCTGACGTTGCATCAGCGGTAGCTCCGCCAGCGCCGCGACGACCTCATGCCACGTCTCACCGGGTTCCACGACCGCCGAGTCAGCGACGAGCGCCTGTCCGACGACCGTGCGGCGATCCGGCATCGACCGGTAGAGCTCACGGGTGGCCACGGTGCGCACCCAGGCACGCGGATTCCTGATGTGCGCCCAGTTCTCCCAGGCCAGCACGAACGCGGCCTGCGCGGCGTCCGCGGCCTCGTGCACGGTGGTTCCGGTCACCTTGACCACGTACCCGACCACTTTCCCGACCTCACATCGGTAGAACATCGAGAACTGCTCCCGCAGGACGTCCGCCTGGCCCGCCACCTGCCTGACCGGTTCACCTCTCACCACTGCTCCCCCGACCGATCTCCACCGTGGTCCGGCCGTCGCTCCCGCACAACCGGCTCCCCGGTGGCAGATGACGCACCATCTCGGCCCACGCGGCGTGCCGCGCACCGTTCGCCAGCCTGCGATCGCGCGCCACCAGCGCTCGCGTCACCCCGGCCAGCGCGACCACCGCACCGACGATCACCGTCTCCAACACCGGCAACTCCCTTCCGCTGCCAGTGAGTGCGGATCGGGTAGCAAGTTGTGACAAAGAGCAGCTCACGCGAATGGTCGAAAACGCCGCCTCCTGTTCGTATAAGCGGCATGTTCACCGACGAAGAGATCGCCTACCTGCGCTCCCAGCCCCTGGCCCGCCTCGCCACGATCAACGAGGACGGCCAGCCGGACGTGGTCCCGCTGTCGTTCGAGTACGACGGCACCTGCTTCTGGGTCGGCGGCGTGGGCGAGCACGTCCTCCAGACCCGCAAGTTCCGCAACATCACCGCAGGCCGTCGCCAGGTCTCGCTGGTGGTCGACGACCTCGTCTCGTTCACCCCCTTCATCGCCCGCGCGATCCGCGTCTACGGCACCGCCGACGACCCGGTGGAACGCACCGGCATCGCCGGCCCCGGCCTCTACTGCCGGATCACGCCGACCAGGGCTTGGGCCTGGAACATGGCGGGCGACCCGGTCGGCGAGACCTGGTACGAGCCACGCCGGTCATGAAGCGCGCCGGGCCGAGCACACGGCGGACCCGCCCCACCGGGCGCCGTAGAGCAGGCCCGGCAGCAGCCGCCGGAACCGCAGGTGGATGTCGCCCGCGCGGTCCACCGCGTGCTGCATGCCGCCCGGATCCGCGCCGGAGCGCAGCAGCACACCGTCGAACGTGCGCACGATCCGCTTGCCGTCGTGCTCGAACCGCACGCGCAGGTCGAACACGTCGCACGGCCGTTCAGGCACGTGCAGCACGCACGGGTGCATCGCGTCGCGGTCGAGCAGCCGGTACCGGAGCGCGAAGTCGTGCGTCTCGCCGCGCGCCAGCGGTGTGGCCGGGACGAGCTCGAAGCCGGGACGTTCCAGACCGGCGCGCTCCCGCAGCGTGCCGCCGTACATGAGGCGCACGTCCACGTCGCGCCTGCGCACCGGGAACACCGAGGCGAACTCCAGCGAGTCCACCCCGTCCTGGTCGGCGACGACCTGGTACCGCTCCAGCACCTCCGGCTGCCCCTCATCCAGCGTCACCGCCACGGCCAGCTCCGCGGTGTGCCAGCCCCCGCTCTCGCGCCGGGTGGTCGTCGCGGCCAGCTCCGCCAGCTGGTCGACCGCCTCGTCGACGCGCCGGCGCACCGTGCGGGCGTCGCGGTCGATCACCGACGCCACCCAGTCGACGCGTTCCTGGTAGAGCGGGTGCCTGGCCTCGGAGGTGAGGCCGAACGCCGCCCGCGCCGCCAGCTGCAGGTCCTCCGGCAGCTGCTCGACCAGCTCGGTCAGCCTGGTGACGAGCTTCTGCTTCGCGGCGACCGACCCGTCGGCTCCGGTGATCCCGCACGCGGCGGCCAGCGCGGGGCCGATCTTGTCCACGATCCGTCCCGCGTGCACACCCCGTCCCTTGCGCAGCGTCTTCAGCTCCCGAACCAGGTTCGTCGTCATCTCCGCTCTCCTCCCCTTGCGTGCTCAAGTGCGGCGGAGGCAGGTTGCGGCGGCCGTGTGGACGAGAAGTGGACACGCCGTGGATCCGTCAGACGTGGTCCGGTCGCAGGACCGTCCGTGCCACCGACGAGGCCAGCGCGATGCCCAGCCGCACACCGTCACCGCCGAGGAAGACCCGCGACGTGCCGATGCGGTGCAACGCCGGCTGGTCGACGACCCCGAGCCCGAACGCGACCATCTCCGGGCACGACGCCGTCTCCGTGAGCCGTGCCAGCGCGGCAGGCCAGGCCGGGTCCGTCGCCCTGCCGTCGGAGACGAAGAACAGCACCGGGCGGCGGACCCCTATCCGCTGAGCCTTGAGCTCTTCCACGTCGCGCTCGATGACGGTGCGCACGAGGGTGAACACCGCGCCGAAGTCGGACCCCGGCTCCTGACGCGGCCTGATCGGCTCGGCCGGATCGAGCGCGGGCGCGAGAGGGTGCACGACCAGCGGTCTGTCCGCGAAGACGACGACGCAGAGCCGGACCTGCGCGGTGCCACGCCGGTCCGCGTGCACCGCACCGCGGAACTCGCGCATCCCGGCGTTCACCTCGTCGACGTGGTCCGCCATCGAGAACGACACGTCGCACACCACGTAGCAAGGCACCACATCGGACACCATCTGTCTCCCCTCGGCACGAAGCGCGACTACGGGCACCGTTACCGGATCGCGTTGATCAAAGGTGGACAAAAAGCGGATTCACCGACACATCGGCGGGCCGTTGCACGACATTCCACCCAGACAGGATCTCGGACACCGAGGAGGCAGCGTGGAATTCCGGATGCTGGGTCCACTGGAGGCGTGGCACGGGCACACCTCGGTGTCCTTGGGCGACCAGCAGCAACGCTTCATCCTCGTCGTGCTCCTCTTGCACGCCAACAAGCCCGTGTCACCCGAACGCATCACCGAGATCGTGTGGCCGGACAACCCGGAGCGCAGGACGCTGGTGCGCGGCTACATCAACAAGCTGCGCAAGGCGTTCGAGCCCACCGGCACGGAGATCGAGAGGACGCCGACCGGGTACGTGCTGCGCGTCG
>JASLAV010001003.1 GCA_030146905.1 Lentzea sp.
CTGCGCACGGACCTGCCGGAAGAACACGCCCTCTGCTTCCTCCCGCTGCCGTGGTCCGTCGAGCTCGCCGTCCGCCACGCCGCGGCGGGCAGGACGGCACCGGGCACCTGGCTCGCGGATCGCGTCGGACCCGCCGTGCACCACCAGTTCCGCGAACTGGCCAGGGATCCGGACCTCGCGGCCGGTGCCGCCAAACTGCTCGCCACCGTGCCCACGCCACCGGAGCACCCGATCGGCGTCGAGGTCATCGGGCCGATGCGCGTGACCAGGAACGGCGTCGCGGTGGACGCGCCGGAGCTGCGGCGCGCCCGTGTCCGGCAGCTCCTCGGACTGCTCGTGCTGCGTCCGGTGCTCGGCCGCGACCAGGCAGTGGACCTGCTGTGGCCCGAGCTCGACCCCGTCTGCGCCGCGCGGAACCTGCGGGTGACCACGACGCACCTGCGGCGGCTCCTCGAACCCGGCAGGGCGGGCGGCGAGGCGAGCTACTGCGTGCGCAGTGACGGCGACACCATCAGGCTCGTCCGGGGCGGGGCGCTGACCGTGGACCTGTGGTCGTTCCACGAGCTGGGCGACGCGGACCTGCTCGACCGGGCGGTCGCCTTGTGGCGGGGCGAACCGCTCCCGGACCTGGCGGACCTGTGCGAGGCGGAGATCGGCCGGATCCGGGCACGGCACGTCCGCAACCTGCTGGCGCTGGGCGAGTCCCGGCTCGTGACAGGGGATCCGGCCGAGGCCTGCCGGCTGGCGGAGCGGGCGTGGGAGCTGGAACCGTTCGAGCCGCGCGGTCACCGGCTCGCGCTCGCCGCGGCGCTGCGCGCACGGAATCCACAGAGGACAGCGGAGGTCCGTGCGCGCGTGCTGGACTCGTTGCGGCAGCTCGGGGCAGGGCCCGACGCCGCGACGGAGATCCTGCTGCGCCAGGCGGCCGTTAGCAGCTGACCGTCGCCTCGGTGGACGCCGTGCAGAAGTCGAACCCGGCCTGGCCGTCGCCCTGGTCGTTGTCCAGGTCGCCGGACAGCAGGTCCATCCCGTCACCACCGAGCAGGGAGTCGTTGCCGGGCTCGCCGTAGACGGTGTCGTGGTGCAGACCTCCTTGAACCTTGTCGTCACCCCACCCGGCGCAGATCAGGTCGTTGCCGGGACCGCCGGAGATCACGTCGTCGTCGGCGAGGCCGAGGATGATGTCGTTGCCCTCCAGCCCGACGATGGTGTCCGGTCCCGGGCTGCCGAGGATCACGTCCGGGTTGACGGTCCCGGAGATGAAGCCGGCGCCGACGATCGTGGGCACGGCGTTGTAGCAGGTGGCCGGAGTAGGTCTGTTCTGGAACTCCGGCGGGACGTCATCCGCTTGGGCGACACCGGCGGTGCACAGGCCGATGGCCAGCGCCGCAGCAGCGATGCGCAGTCTCATGGTGGTTTCCCCTCATCCGTGTTTTTGCCTACGGACAGGAAGGTGGCAACCGAGCGTTGCCCGAACGCTAACCGGGAGCAGGCCATGACTGCGAACATCGCAGTTGCTTCAGTGTGGGCTAAAGCGAAGCTCGGTGCGCCGCAACGCGTCAACGGGACCCGTTGCGGCGCACCAAGGGTGCGCGCAACACCGGCAGCGCCTGGAGGGAGTGCCGGCGCGTAACGGCGATGCGCGGCACGCCGCCTGGCCCGGTGACTTCGAGGGGTCCGGGCAGGCGGACGTTCAGTGGTCCGCTCATCAGCGGAGTCCTCACGTCAGGCCGTGATACATCGGCCCCGCGATCCGAGTGTGAGTGTGAAGAAGGCCGCAGGCCGTCCAGGGCCTTTGTTCATGCGAGAGTCGGTCCCGCGTCACGTCCGACGACTAGAAACTCGTCTCATGTCGCTCTCTCGTCGCGGGTTCATGGCTGCCGTCGCCGCTGCGGGCGCCGGCACGTTGCTGCCGCCGTCGGTGTACGCCGCGCTGGCCCGTGAGCCCCGTGCGGGTGGGTTGCGCGCGATCAAGCACGTCGTGCTGTTGATGCAGGAGAACCGGTCGTTCGACCACTACTACGGGACGCTCCGCGGTGTGCGCGGGTTCTCCGACCGCAATGCGCTGCGCGGGGTGTTCGACCAGTCCGGGGTGCTGCCGTTCCCGGTGCGCGAGGCGGCGTCGGGGCGTGACGTCCAGTACATCGGCGACCTCGACCACAGCTGGAACGGCGGGCACTCGGCGTTGCGCGGAGGCTGGAACGACAACTGGGTGCCGGCGAAGACCGCGGCGACCATGGCGTTCTACACGCGCCAGGACATCCCGTTCCACTACGAGCTCGCGGACACCTTCACGCTCTGCGACGCCTACCACTGCTCGGTGCCGTCCTCGACCGCGCCGAACCGCAACTACTGGGTGTCCGGGTACACCGGGTTCGAGCCCTCCGGCGGCCGGGCGACCGGCAACGCGGCCTACGACGAGGACAACCACGCCGGCTACACCTGGAAGACCTACCCCGAACGTCTGGAGGCGGCGGGGAAGTCGTGGCGCGTGTACCAGGAGTGGGACAACTTCCAGGACAACAACCTGGAGTTCTACGCGCGGTTCAAGGAGATCGCGCGCAAGGTGCTGCCCGCCGGGTTCAGGTCGCTCGACAAGCTCTACGGCACGGGCGACCCGGCGTTGATCGGCTCACTGGACCTGTCGAAGCTGTCCGCCGCCGAGAAGTCGTTGTACGACAGGGGACTGCACCGGGTGCGTCCGGGTGGCCTCGGCGAGGCGTTCCGCGCCGACGTCGAGAGCGGGCGCCTCCCGGCCGTGTCGTACTTGGTTCCGTCGTCCGTGGAGTCCGAACACCCCGGCGCGTCGTCGCCCGCGGCCTCCGCCTCGATCACCTACCAGGTGCTGGACGCGCTGGCGTCCGACCAGGAGGTGTGGGAGTCCACGGTCCTGTTCATCACCTACGACGAGAACGACGGCTTCTACGACCACGTGCCGCCGCCGCGCCCACCGTTGTCGGTCGCCGACGAGTACGTGGGCGACCTGCCGTTGGGGCTGGGCGCGCGCGTGCCGATGACCGTCGTCTCGCCGTGGTCCGTCGGCGGTTACGTGTGCTCGCAGGTGTTCGACCACACGTCGATGACGCGGTTCCTGGAGAAGTGGACCGGCGTGCGGTCGGAGGAGATCTCCGCGTGGCGCCGGACCGTCGCGGGCGACCTGACCTCGGCGTTCGACTTCGACCGCCGCCGGACGTGGCCCGAGGTCGGCGAGCCCGCCGCGGTGCCGCCCGCGACGCCGCGCTGGCGTCCCGCGCCCCCGTCGTCGCAGAAGATGCCGGAGCAGGAAGCCGGACGGCGGCGTGCGCGCGCCCTGCCGTACCAGCCCGACGCGTCGCTGCGCGGGTCGCGGCTGGAGATGTCGAACTCCGGAGCGGCGTCGGTGCACCTCGCCCTGTACCCGTACTCGGGGCAGTTCGACGTGCCGCAGCACTTCGACGTCCTGTCGGAGGACTCCCTCGACGTCCCCGGAGATCACGACCTGGTGCTGCTGGGTCCCAACGGTTTCCGCCGCGAGTTCGCCGGGACGTCGGCCGATCGTGCGAGGGTGTCGTCGTCGGTGCGTGGCTACAGCCGTGTGCTGACGTTGACGTTCGAGAACACCGGTCCGACCCGGTTGACGTTCGTGCTGGAACGGCGCAAGTACGTGGTGCGCCCGGGACACCGGCACGTCATTCCGTGGCTGACCGCCATGAACTCCGGCTGGTACGACCTCACCGTCACGGTGGAGGAGGAGCCGCGGTTCCGCCGCCGTCTGTGCGGTCACATCGAGAACGGCCGGGAGTCGATCTCGGGTTGACGTCTGACCCGTGGAGATCACGGGGACGAGATCCGGCGGCGGATGGTCGAGCACGAGTCGCCGGACCCGAGCGGCCTGGTGCTGACGGGCGCGCGGATCACCGGTCAGCTCGACCTGTCCGACGTGGTGGCGAAACGCCCCCTGGTGCTCCGCGACTGCACCACCGACCAGCCCGTGCTGCTCGACCGCGCGCAGTTCACCCTCCTCGACCTGGAAGGACTGGTCGCTCCCGCGGTGCACGCCCGCGGCCTGACCGTGGACCACCACCTGCGGCTCAACAGGGCCAGGCCGGGCGCGGGGGAGTCGGTCGACGCGCTGCACATGCGCATCGGCGGCAGCGTCTACCTGGAGGAGGGCTTCTGCGCCGCGGGTTCGGTGACGCTGAGCAGCTCGCGCATCGCCGGCGTGCCGCGGCGCGCGGTTCGAGGCGAGGCTGAACGTCGTCGACCTGCACGTCGACGGGCAACTGGTGCTGAGGGACGGGCGGTTCAGCTCGCCCGGCGTCGCCCTCGACCTGCGGAACGTGCGAGTCGGCAAGGAGCTGCTGTTCCCGTTCGCCGGGATCGACGGCCAGGTGCAGCTCGAAGGCATGACCTACGAGGGGCTGCCGCGCGACGCCACTGTGGACGAATGGATGTTCCTGTTGTGGACGCGCACGGCCTACTACTCGGCACAGCCGTGGGCACAACTAGCGGCGGCGCATTCCGCGGTCGGGCACGAACGCGACGTGCGGCGGATCCGCATCGCAGCGCAGCGCGACCTGCGCCGCCGCGGTCACCTCTCCCGGTGGGACAGGGTCTGGCACGTCATCCGCGGCATGACGGTCGGCCACGGCTACCGCCCCGGCCTCGCGCTGGTGTGGCTGGCGGGCGTGCTCGCCGTGTCGGTGGGCGTCGTGCTGTCGTCGGGGCGCCAGCCGGTTCGTCCTCGCGTCGACGTGGCTGCTGCAGGTCCTGGCCTGGGCGTTCGCGACCCTGTTCGTGGCGGGCTTCACCGTTTTGGTGAGGCGCAACGCGTGACTGTCGGGGGTGTCTGATACACCAAGAGGCATGAGCGCGAAGACCGGAGCGAGAAAAGGGGAGCGAGTCCCCGCAGCGTCGCTGCCGGTCGCCCGAATCGTGGTGGACGTGCCCCTGGCCCACCTCGACAGGCCGTTCGACTACCTGGTTCCGTCCGAACTGGACGATGCCGCCGTTCCCGGCTGCCGCGTCCGCGTCAGGTTCGCGGGCCAGCTGGTCGACGGCTACCTCCTGGAACGCGTCGAGAGCTCCGAGTACGGCAAGAAGCTCGCGTTCATCGAGAAGGTCGTGTCGCCGGAACCGGTGCTGACACCGGAGATCGCCGCCCTGGCCCGTGCGATCGCGGACAGGTACGCGGGCGGCATGATCGACGTGCTGCGCCTGGCCATCCCGCCCCGCCACGCCAGGGCCGAAGCGGCCCCGTCGCCGGAACCCGCGCCGTTGCCCCAGGTGCCCGCGTGGGTGG
>JASLAV010001018.1 GCA_030146905.1 Lentzea sp.
CCAGGTGGTCTGGCAGCCGCTCCGTGCTGCTGGCCCCTTCGTCGCCGAGGATCACCACCTGTCGAGACGGCAGGGCCTCGACGGTGTCAGCGAGGGTGGTCACCTCTCCTCGCAGCCGCAGAGCGGTGCGCCTGACACCCGGCAGTCGGCCGAGAATCACGTCCGGGGCGGCGGAGGTCGGTCCATTGACCGACGACCACGGCACTCGCAGAGGTTCAGGGAACAAGAGCCTGCGGACGGTCGCCTCGTGGTGGACGTGCTCAGCCACGCGCTCTGCAAGAGTCGGAAGGGCGGAGGCCTCCGCCCTTCGTCGACGTGGGACTGCGGTCTCGACGCGGCCCACGTCAGCGCCAGCGTGACCACGCCAACTAGGCAGCTGACGATGCTGGCGACCTTGTCCCCGACATCGAGAGCGTCGAGAGCGAGCCCGATTCCGAGTACGGACGCCGTCAACGCGAAGAACAATGCCCACGGCCACCGGAGCGCGCCTCGAGAACCCACGTGCCGCCCTTCAGGGTGTCAGGAGCAGACGATGCTAACGCCCGCTGCCGTTCGATGGAGATTGAGAACCCCACACGCGTAGAGCGTGCTTTCCAGCCTCATCAATGTCGTACGGACTGGACGCCCTCGCACGGAAGAACAGCAGGTGTGCGTGTCCTTCGTGTCCGGCGACGTCGGCAGCATCTTCTTGAGTCCGCCGTACATATGCTGAGGAAGATCGTGGTTGGTCCCGCTGACAGCGGTATCCACCGGGCCGCGGCGCTCGCGGGCGTCGGAGCTGCCTATCTCTCCCGTTTCCAGCGATGCGGCCACGCCACCGCCAACTTGGCGCAGCTGATCAACGAGTACGAACCTGCAGCAGCCTCATGCGCAGGTCAGCTCGTTGGGCCATGCTTTGGCACCCCACAGGGTGAAGACCCTTCGCGCCGAACTGCTGGACCGCACGCTGATCTGGAATCAGGCTCACCTACGGCACGCGCTGCGTGAGTACGAGCGGCACTGCAACGAGCACCGACCCCACCGATCCCTCGCCGCCGCAGCACCCTTGAGGGCCCGGCCGCAGCCTCTTGAACCCGATCAGATCGAACGCCTCGCCGTGGAACGACGTGACCGTCTTGGGGGAGTCATCCACGAGTACCACCGCGTCGCTTAACCAGCACGGATGCAGTTTTCGGCACGCACAAGACCGGACCACCGGCCGATCTAGCGGCGTGGCTCGCCCGGTGGCCGTGTGAAAGGCCACCAGGCCGGGTCGGCCCTCACCGCCGGGAAGTCCGTGCCATCGAGCCGTGTCCGGCACCCAGGCAAGCCAGAACCTACAGCGCTGTGGCCAGCAATGCCCGGAGCGGTTCCGCTTCGGGCATCGCCAACCGCGAGTACAGCTCCACTGCCTGTTCGTAGTGCTCACGCGAGCCGAGTGCGTGGCCGAGTCCGGCGTGGGCTCGTGCCTGCTGGTCGGCGGAGCTGAGCTCCGTGGCCAGGGCCAGGGCCTCGGTGAGCAGGGTGACGTCGTCGGTGGCCTCTCCCAGCCCGTTGAGCACGTAGAGCTCGCCGGTTCGATCGCCGAGTTCCCGGAACATCGCGAGCGCCTGGGTGTACGCCTGCACCGCCCGATCGCGCTGACCCCATCGTGAGTAGAGCAGGCCGAAACCCTGAAGGCACCACGCCTCGGAGTCGACGTCGCCGCGCTGCCGGTGGATGTCCAGGATCCTGGTGAAGTGTTCGAGCGCCGAGTCGTAGCGGCCCAGTTCGATCTCCACCGACGCCAGGCCGCTGATCGCCCAGGCCTCACCGTCCACATCGCCCATCTCCGCGTACAGGCGCTGGGCCTGTTCGAGGTGTCGAGCGGCTGAAGGGTTGAGACCCAGCCGTTCTTCGACCGCGCCGAGGTTGACCAGGGCGTGGGCCTCCACGGCCTGATCGCCGGTGGCCTCGTTCAGCTCCAGGGCCCGGTAGTAGTGGTCGGCGGCCTCGCGGAACCGGCCGAGCCTGGTGCCGGTGACTCCGAGGAGGACCAGCGTGCGGATCTCGCCGTCGCGGTCTTCGGTGGTGCGCAGCAGCTCCGCGGCTTCCTCCAGGACGGGAACGGCCTCCTCTGGCCTGCCCAGTTCGAGCAAGGCAGCGGTGACGTCGTGGAGCGTTCTGGCGGTCAGGACGGGATCTGCGAGCGAGCGCGCGGCGGAGAGAGCCCTGGTGCTCATCGCCAGCGCGGTGCTCCAGCGGTCGCGGTTGAGGTGCCGGAACACCGTCAGCGACAGCTGTACCGAGTGCAGCGGTTCACCGACCTCGACGGACGTGACCAGCGCCGGGTGTTCCGCTTCCAGCCACGTCAGGGCGGCGTCCGGGTCAGTGAGATCGGGCGTCGCGGTTTTGGCCGCCTCCACCCGCGGACGGCGGCGGGTGTCCCCGGGATAGCAGACATCCATGGCCAGTGAGGCGGTGGCCAGCAGGTAATCGGCCAGGTTGCTGCGGGCGGCCTGCCGCACCGAGGGCGGGTCCTCGTCGGACGCCCGCTCGGACGCGTACTCGCGCACCAGGTCGTGGAAGGAGTACCGCCCTGACGCGCACTGGAGGAGGTGGTCGCGACACAGGCCCTCCAGGTGGACGCGGGTCTTGTCCAGGTCCCGGCCCGTCAGCGCGGCGGCACCGTACTCGTCGAACTCGCCGGTCGGGTGCAGTGCGACCAGCCGGAGGACCCTGCGCCTGTCCTCCGGCAGCCGCTGGTACGACGCGTCCAGCGCGAGCTGGACACCGTCGTCGAGTCGCTGTCGCTGATGCCGGTCGTCGAGGCGGTCCGCGTGGTCGGTGAGCGTCCAGCCCTCCACCGCGCGGATGTGCCCGACGATGAGGGTGAGCGCGAGCGGCAGGAAACCGCACCGTTCCGCGATGCGGGACAACGCCTTCGGGTCGTTGCCCAAGGGCAGATGACCGACCGCGTGCTCCAGGAACGCGACCGCTTCGGCAGCGGTGAACACGGCCAGCTCGAGGTGGGTGACGGCGGGCAGACCCGTCAGGCTGCGCCGGCTCGTGATGATCGCGACGCTGCCCGGTGCGCCGGGCAGCAGGTGCCGCACCTGTTCCTCGTCGGCGGCGTTGTCCAGCACCACGAGCACACCCGCGGCCCGTTCGCGGTAGGCGCCGACCAGCGACGGCAGGTCGTGGGGAACCTCGGTGCCAGGCATGCCGAGCAGCCGCAGAAACCCGTCCAGCACCGCGCTCGGAGCCGCTGGTGGCAGTTTCGGGTCGAATCCCCGCAGGTCGACGAACAGCACGCGCGAATGCGCGCCGGCGAGCCGGGCCGCCGCACGGAGCGCCAGCTGGGTCTTCCCGACCCCGGCCATGCCTTCGAGCGCGGAGATCACGACCGACCCGCCGGCCACCGCCTCGCGCAGTCGCGCCAGCTCGGTCTCCCTGCCGACGAAACCCGGTTCCCCGCCGGGTAGTTCGTCGTGGACGCGCACCTGAGCGGCCATGACGACCTCACCGGCCACCACCCGCAACGCCTGGCGCCACTGGGCGACGTAGCCCTGGTCGGAGTGCAGCGCCCGCACGATCGCGATCACCAGGTCGGCGTTGAGCCGCTTGCGCCCCGACCGGAAGCAGTCGACCACCGTCGTCTTGCGCGCCATCTCAGCTTCCGGACGACCTTCGCGCGCCCACTCGGCGTTGATACCCGCGGTGATCCGCTCGTAGGAGGGCGCTCCCGCCCACACCTTCAACGACCGCAGCTGCTCCACCAGGTCGTCGAACGTCGCGGCCTGCCCGGGATCTGGCAGCGGAACGGGTGCGGGGCACATGAACCCTCACCCTAGTGGCGCAGCGGCACGCGGCGTTCGGATTCGGTCGGATTCAACCTTCCGGTGCCGCCGGGTCGGCATCTTCGTTCACGCCGGAGGGGCGCACACCGCCTCTCCACACGAAGAGGGGAACGGCAACACCATGAAGAAGATCGCATCCGTCCTCGCCGCCGTGGGGGTGGCCGGGGTCTCGCTCGTCGCGGCCGAAGGTGTCGCGAACGCGGCCTGCACGTACGACCACGCCTGCATGTACTCCGCGTCGGACTACAAGGGTCTCAAGCGCGATGACCTCTACAGCAGGCCGAACTGGGGCCAGATCACCTACAACGGCTCGAGCACCGCGCTGTACCGCGGCGACGGCTCGCAGCAGAACGTCAGTTCCATGGAGAACAGGGACGAGAACTCGTACATCGCCGTCTACTACAACTCGAACTACGCGGGTCCGTGCTTCCGGATCCGCCCGAACGGCAAGGTGCCGAACTTCCAGACCGTCAAGTTGTCCAACGGCGACGCCAACGACCGGATGAACTCGCACAAGTTCAACCCGAGCAACTGCCAGACGGGCACCATCTACGGCTGATCAGCGGCGGCGGCACCGTCACCGGCGGGGCCGCCGCACCGCCCAGGGGGAACTGTGAAACGAGCACACGCGATCTGGCTGATCACCGCCGCCGTGGTCGCGGCGGCTGGCACGATCACGATGGTCGACCGGTTCGAGGTCGCTGCCGCGCCGCCTGCGGTGGGCGAGGTGCGGCCGGTGCACTCCGCGATGGACATCACCCTTCCGTTCGACCGCTACCAGCACTCGCCGGCCGACCTGACCACGATCGACCGCGCTACCGCCGTGCTGGCGAGGCGGTGCCTGAACGACTTCGGCCAGGCCTGGTCACCACCGGACCCGCCACCGCTGCCCGCGAGCACCGGTTCCTCCCGGTACGGCCTCGTCGACCCCGACCGGGCGGCCAGGTCGGGCTACCACCCGGTGGACAGCGCACCGCGGCAGCCGGAGGACCGGCCGGAGGCCACGCCCGAAGCGATGATGATCTACACGGGCAAGGGCACGACGTCCATCGGCGGCAAGCGCATCCCCGAGGGCGGTTGCCTGGGCCAGGCACGCCGCGAGCTGGAACGGGGAGTGCCCGCCGCGATCCCGGCCGCCGAGCTCATCCGCCTCGACCAGGAGACGTTCGAGCAGGCGCAACGGGACGACCGGGTGCGTCAGGCGATGACGAACTGGCGGAGCTGCATGGCCGCCTCCGGCTACGGCTACGCCGATGTGTGGGCGGCCAACAACGACATCCGCTGGGAGTCGGAAACGCCGTCGCAGGTGGAGATCGACACCGCCACGACCGACGTGACCTGCCGTCAGCGCACCGAGCTCGTCGGCACCTGGCTCGCCGTCGAGACCGCGTACCAGCGCCAGGCCGTCACGGAGCGGGCGGCGCAGTTCGACGCGCTCGACCGCGGGATGCGGGTGCGCGTCGACAACGCGACCGGAGTGCTCGCGACCGGCTGAACGCGCAGGTACTTCCGACATGAACCGAGAAGCAGGAGATCTCATGAGGGTGTTCCACAGATTCACCGTCGCGGCGTTGATGGGCGCGCTGCTCAGCGTGTCCTTCGGCGCGGCCACAGCATCCGCGGCGACAGCCCGCAACGGGGTGTGCGAGGCGGGCGAGTTCTGCCTCTACTACAACAGCGACCACCAGGGCTCGCTCTCCGATTTCACCACCTCGATTCCCGACTACGGCGACTCGCAGCCGAGCTGCTACGAGTTCAAGAGCGCGGGCAACGGCCAGGGCTTGTGCGTGAAGAACGAGGCAGCCGCCGCCTGGAACCGCACGAGCGGTCCGGTCACGGTGTACTACAACAGCGAGTACGGCGGTTCCAAGCAGACCATCGCGGCAGGCGGCAAGGTCAACCTGAACGCAAGCCTCAAGAACGAGAACGCCTCCCACCGGCTCAACGACAACGGGGGCGGCGGCGGTGGCGACCCCACCTACGCGGCACCGCCGAACAACCCGCATCCGTCGGCGACCAGCCGGGCGCCCAGCGCGACGGCCCGCACCCAGTTCGTCGACGACCAGATCGCACGACTGACCGGTGAGAAGCAGTGCTGGGTCGGCGATTACCGTCCGAGCCAGCCCTCGACGAGCAACCACAACACCGGCAACGCGCTCGACTGCACGATCTCGAGCGCGATCGGCTCCTACCCGTCCGAGGCGCAGAAGGCGCAGGGCTGGAAGCTGGCCTACTGGCTGCAGAAGTACGCCGCCGCGCTCGACGTCCGGTACGTGATCTGGCAGGGCAAGATCTGGAGCGTCGCCCGCGCTTCCGAAGGTTGGCGCACCTACACCGGCGGATCCGGGGTGACCGGCGGTCACTACGACCACGTGCACGTGTCGATCCAGAACCCCTACGGCGACTGAACGGCATGGCGCGCTGACCAGGTGAGAGGCGAAGCCCCAGGTAGCTTCGCCTCTCACCTGCCGCACGAGTTCGCGCGCTCTACGACTCGAACTACCCGTCGGCTGGTTCGAGGACACCCCGCGCTGTCTCGGGCATCGAGCAGGATCCGGGCGGCTCCACCAGGAACGTCTGTCTCACGATCAGGGAGCACGTGCTGGACGACATCCAACTCTCGTAGCTCGGGAAGCTCATCGCGGAGTGGTCAGACCCGCAAGGACTTCTCGGCGAGGTGCTCGCTCAATCCGACGGCGGACATCGCGACCGCCAGTGACTGCGGTTCGAGCCTGCGCAGCAGCCCCAGCAACTGGTCGTCCGGCAGGCCGATGTCGAACATCTGGAAGGCGTTGTACCCGGCGGCCCAGTGCACGACGTCGTCGTTGAGCATCCAGCGTGCCTTGTGCTCCGCCTTCAGTTTTACCCAGGTGTCGGCCCTGTCGTTGAACGACTTGTGCAGGAATTCCGCGATCTCCGTCGCGTCGTCCCCCTCCGGACGCAGCCCCGCCCGGACCGCCGCTCGATGCTCCGGGTAGTCGCGCATCAGCCGCATCTTGACCAGATCGGACGCGCCGGCGAGCGCGCCGGGCGTGACGCGAGCGGCCCGGCACTCGTCCCACTCCCAGACCTCGTCGTCGGAGGCCGCGAGCCGCAGCCTCTCCTTCTCGGGCAACGCGTTCCAGATCTCGTCCTGCCGGGCCGTGCTCGTGCCGACGAACTTCTGCACCCACGCGAACAGTGCGTCGTGCACCCGCCGGTCCCGCAGGCCGTCCTTCGTCATGATGTCGAGCGTCGGCTCGGGCTCCGGCTCCCTCGTCGTGTCGACGCGGCAGGACACGATCAGCAGCAGCTCCCACTGCTCCCGGGCGGCGTGGCCGAACAGGCCGTCGCAGGTGTGCGGGCCCGTCCCGGGACACCCGCCGGGCTTCGTGCACAGCTTGAGGGTGCCCGGCGTCTCCTTCGACCCGGCGATGAGCACGGGCGCGTCGCACTGGTAGAACGCGTCGATCGCCCGCAACTCGTGTGCCTTGTAGGGCTCGTAGGTGTAGTTGGGCACCGGTGTTCCCGCGTTCGCGACGTGCATCGGGGTGCGGTGGTGGTCCTTCTTGATCAGTTCCAGCACGTTCACCGTCGCGAGCCTGGTGTCCTCGTCGGCGAAGAAGTGCAGGGTCAACCCGGCCGGCACCGTTACCCGTTCCTCGCCCTTGTGCGAGCCGTGCCCGATCACAACGCCCACCATCGCGGTCCTCCCTCGATCGATCTCCCTGCGAGATCATTCGTCGCCGCAGCGGTTCGTGTAACCAGGTGGACCCGTGCGGAGCAAAGGAAATCCCAATGGTGCCGCCTATTGCGTCCACTGTGGATGATGCTGCTGCGCCTCGTAATGGCCGTCCGCCAAGGCCCGATCGTCCGGAGGTCGTTCGGATGGCGGGCCGCGGAGCGGTTCGGCTACCAGGCCATCGCCAACCGCTGAACGAGGACCTCGGCACGAAATCGCCGCCGACGCCGGTCGACCCTCACCATGCCGTCGGCGTGTGAACCTGCTCAAACGTCCGCGACCTGCTCACCAAACCGGAGCACACCGGGCACATGGTCTGGACCCGG
>JASLAV010001077.1 GCA_030146905.1 Lentzea sp.
GGCATGCACGCCCAGTACGAGCACTCGCCGCCGACCAGCTCCTTCTCGATCATGGCGGTGGACAGGCCACCCGCGGCCGTCCGCCAGGCCACGTTCTCACCTACGGGGCCACCACCGATGACGATGACGTCGAAGTCCATGACCGCCAGCGTAGGCCCTGCGCCGGGGGACCGTGTCCGCGAAAGCCGGGGCTGAGGCGGCCGCCGCCAGGAACCACCTCAGCCGCGACTTTCATCGAACGAGACCCCCGGCGCAGGGTCTGCGTCGATCAAGAAAGCCACACGAGGCAGAAGGGGTGCCCCACCGGATCCGCGTACACCCGGAACGCGTCGTCGTCGTTCTTCTGCAGCAGGCGGGCACCGAGTTCCAGCACCTGGGCCTCGGCCACGTCCACGTCCTCGACCAGCACGTCGAGGTGGAACTGCTGCGAGCCGTGCGGATCGGGGAACGTGGGCGGCTGGTAGTCACCGGAACGCTGGAACGCGATGCGCGTGCCGGAAGCGACGATCACCACCCAGTCCCCGTCGGTGCCGGCCAGGCGTTCGGCTTCGAGCAGCCTCTCGTAGAAGGACGCCAGCTCGGAGGGATTCGGGCAGTCGAGTACGACAGAACGAAGTTGTCCGACCATGCCTCCACCTTCTACCGGGTGGCGGGCAGCCGCAACGCCTGTTTGGCGATCGGGTCGAGCGACTGGTCGCCGGAGCCCCCCGACCACACCACGAACGCCAGCTGCACGTGGCTGCCCTTCTGCCCGCTCGCGAACGCCGCGTTCTCGAGCGGTGTCCCGTCAGGACCGTGCACACCGCCGGAACCCGGCAGGGTGACGACCGAGAGCAGGGCCTTCGCGCTCGGCGAGTCGAGCAGGTCGAGGTCCGCCACCAGCACGGTCGCCGGCTTGTCCTGCACCGTCGTCTCGTAGGTGGCGCGCAGGATCTCGCCGCACTCGTTCGCGATCAGCCACGCCTTGACGTCGCCGAACGCCTGCGCCTGGCAGTCCTTGTCCTTCTTCGCCTCCTTCGGCACGAACGCCGTGCCGTCCACGACCACCGTCGTCGGCTGCGGCACCGTCGGCTCCGTCGTCGACCCTGCCGCGTTGTCGTCGCCGCCGGAGAGCAGCACCAGCAGCCACACGATCAGGACCAGCGCGACGATGCCCGCCACCGCGAGAGACGTCCAAGGCGTCTTCTGCGCGGCTGGCGCCGTGTTTTGCGGCGCTCCCGCTGGCAAGCGTTTGCGGCCGAGGGGCAGCCGGGCGTTGACCTTGGGGATCAGCATCGTGCTGGCGGAGGCGAGGTCGGGGGCGACCGCGTCGCTGAACCCCTCGTCGAGCAACGACCGCGCGTCCGGCGGGGTGCCGGTGGTCTGCAGGATCGCGAGGAGCTTCACCGCGTGGTCCGCCGTGCACGGCACCGTCGCCGTCGCGAGCTCGCGGGCCGCGGTGAGCAAAGTGGACGGTTTGGGGTGCAGCACGCGCACGCCGCGGTTGAGGTCGACCGTCGGCTGCACGACCTGGCTCACGAACGGGCCGACCGCCACGACCGTGCTGACCGGCAGCGGTTCGGCGCGCATCCGCTGGATCCGCTGCGCCACCGCGGTCGCCGCGGCCACCGCCTCGGCCGCCGGGTTCGGCGAACCGTCCTGGGAGACGAGCGGCCAGCCGTCCATCTTCCACTGACCGCCGAGCGGCGCCTCGAGCTTCACCGCGGGATCGGGCAGGTCGACGCCGACGATCACGAGCACGCCCTTGGGCAGCACGACGATCGCGTCCAGCGGCACCGGGCAGTCAGGTGGCTGGACGCCGATCAGCGCGATGCCACCCAGGGCTTGGGTGCCCGCGCCGCACGCCGTGAGGGCGGCACGCACGTCCGCCCCAATGGCCGAAGGCTCAGCGCCCAGACGGATCAGCCGCACGACTCCCTACCTTTCCGCACGGGGGCACACCGTAGCGGTCCGGGGTCGGGCTGCCGCAGGCAGTCGAGACTTTGCGTGATCCCCGTCACCGGATTGTGGATCACTCGTTGGATGGATTGCCTGCCTATGTTGACGGAGGGTCCATGTACAAACGCGCTGCATCGCTCGCCGTGCTGCTGGTGGCCGTCGCATCCCCTGTCGCGACGGCCGCGCCGACCTCCACGGTCTACGTCCACGGTGCCGACATCGCCGCCGCCGAACAGGCGGTCGAGGCGGCCGGTCTGCAGAAGATCACGAGCTTCCGCAAGATCGGTGTCGTCGCCGCGAGGGGTGACTCCGCGCGCATCTCGTCGGCCCGGTCCAAGGCGGGCGTGACGCGCGTCGAGGTCCAGAAGCCCATCCGGTTCCTCGGCTCCACCTCGCACACCGCCACGCGCGGCCTCGACGCCCGCAACAGCCTCGGGCTGACCGGCGCCGGCGTGTCGGTCGCCGTGATCGACTCGGGCGTCGACCCGACGCACCCGTCGTTCGGCGGCAGGATCGTCCGCAACCTCAAGAGCCTGTGCCTGGACGGCTCGACGCAGACGAGCTGCATCGTTCCCGTCCCGAACTTCCTGGACACCGACACCACGTCCCTCGGCGGCCACGGCACCCACGTCACCGGCATCGCGATCGGCGGTGACGTGCGGACCACCGGTGGACCGGTCGTCCGCGGCGCCGCACCCGGCGCCAAGGGCGTCGTGATCTCCACCGGCGCGGCGATCCTCATCCTCGGCGCGGACGCCGCGCTGAACTGGGTGCTGGAGAACCACGGCGCGCCGTGCGGTGCCGGCGTGCCCGCGTCGGCCTGCCCGCCGATCAAGGTCGTCAACAACTCCTATGGTCCGTCTGGGGGCGGTGCGTTCGACCCTGAGTCGGTCACTGTCAAGTTGCAGCGCCAGCTGGTGGCCGAAGGTGTCGTCGTGGTGTGGGCGAACGGCAACGACGGCGGTGACGGGTCGGCCAACCTGTCCAACCCGCCCGGCATCGACCCGACCCCCGGCGTGATCTCCGTCGCGTCCTACGACGACCGGGGAACGGGCACCCGCGACGGCGCTGTGTCCGACTTCTCATCGCGCGGTCTGGCGACGGACTCCGCGACGTGGCCGGACATCTCCGCGCCCGGCGAGAACATCACGTCGTCGTGCCGGTTGCACCTCCCGATCTGCGCCACCGGCCTCGACCCGCAGAACGGGCCGGGGCTGCTCGACCTCGGCACGTTCAACACGATCAGCGGCACGTCGATGGCGGCGCCGCACATCGCCGGGATCGTCGCACAGCTGTTTGAGGCCAAGCCTTCCGCGACCCCCGCCGACGTCGAGCACGCGCTGAAGTCGACGGCCCACAAGTACGGCACCGGGTACCAGCCGGTCGGCCCTCACACCTCGTCGTACGACAGGGGAACAGGCCTCGTGGACGTGGTCGCGGCGGTAAACGCCCTGTAGATCACGATCACGCATCGCTCGGCCGGGGAGATCGGGACTTAAGACCTGTATCTGCCCCGGTCGGGTGATGATCGGGCTGGTTCTTATGGCGGACATGCCTCAAGTCGGGGCAGAATGCAGCGAGCGGGATTTCACGGTGATCACCTCACTCGGCAAAGGCGTAGGGGAAGACGTCCCTCGTCGAGCAGCGGAGGTCAGCAGTGAGCACCCGTGGCAGCACCAGTGGCGTGGTCTACGTCCACTCGTCGCCGTCTGCGGTCTGTCCGCACGTCGAGTGGGCGATCTCGGGCACCCTCGGTGTCCGAGTGGACCTCAGGTGGGCAGCGCAACCCGCGGCACCAGGTCAGTTGCGCGCTGAATGCGCATGGACCGGAGACGCCGGCACCGGCGCCAAACTCGTGGCTGCGCTGCGCGCGTGGCCAATGCTCCGCTTCGAGGTGACCGAGGAACCGTCACCTGGTCAGGACGGTGAGCGGTTCTGCTTCGCGCCTGTTCTGGGGCTGTGGCACGCCCGCACGTCGGCCAACGGCGACATCGTGGTCAACGAGGACCAGCTGCGCGCTCTCGCGGTCAGATCCCGTGGAGGTGAATCCTTCGCACACGGTGTGGACGAACTCCTCGGCGCCGCGTGGGACGACGCCCTGGAACCGTTCCGCCGTGCGGGCGATGGCGCGCCGGTCACCTGGCTGCACCGTGTGGGCTGATGAGACCGCGTCGGCCGACAGGATCATGTCGGCCGACGGGACCGTCTGGTCCTGAGTGGACCCCGCTCACCCCTTGGGCAGCGGGGTTTCCTCGTGGTGCGTGGGATCCCAGGCCAGCATGAGCCGCCCGTAGAGCGGTGACGTCTTCATCAGGCGCTCGTGGGCGCCGAGCAGGGGCTTGCCGCCGTCCATGACCAGCACCCGGTTCGCTCGCAGCGCCGAGCTCAGCCGGTGCGCGATGACCACGAGAATTCCTTGCCGTTCGGCGAAAGCCCGTTCGACGCGCGCCTCCGCGGCGGGATCCAGGTGTGAGGTCGCCTCGTCGAGGATGACGACGCTCGCGGACGTCACGTAGACCCTGGCGAGAGCGAGGAGTTGCGCCTCACCTGCGGAAAGCCCGGCGCCCGCGTGGCCGAGGGCCGCGTCGAGACCGCCGAGTGAGTCCAGGAGCTGTCCCGCGCCGACCTTCCGCACCGCCTCGACGAGCTCGTCATCGGTCGCACGCGGTGCGAGCAGGGCGAGGTTCTCCCGCACGGTGCCCGTGAACAGGTAGGTCTCCTGCGGGATCAGGGCGATCGCGTGGTGCCGGATGGCCGGCGCCACCCGGTCGACGGGGGCGCCGCCGAACAGGACGCTGCCGGAGTCCGGTGGCATCAGGCCGGTGAGCAGACTGGCCATTGTGGACTTGCCGATGCCGGACGGCCCGACCACGGCCAGGTGGTCGCCGGGGCTCAGGGTGAGCGAGAGGCCCCGCAGCACCGGCTCCGCGTCAGGGCTCCAGCCGAACGTGACGTTGTCCAGCACGAACTCGCCGTTCGACGGGGTTTCGTCGCCGATGTCATCCGCGGTCCGCGGCGCCACTTCCTGAAGTCGTTTGAGTGCGACCATCAGCCGCATCACGACAGTGCTCGTCGTGCGCGCGAGACCGTGCAGAGCGGGGTTCACGCTGTTGGTCAGGTAGACGACCGCGGCGAGCGCCGCACCCGTCGTGAGCTGGCCTGATGCCACGAGCGGCGGGGCGAGCGCCACGAGCAGCACGATCGGGGCGAACCCTCCGATCGCGATCACCGTGGCGCGCAACGAGTTCGCCCACGCGACGGTGACCGCGGCCCTGGCCTGCAGGTCGACCTGCGTGGCGATGTCCTCGTGGGCCTCGGCGGCCGCACCGCAGGCGGCGACGTCGCGCAGCCCGGTGAGCACCGCGCCGGACGCCTCCGCCGTGCGTTCGTCGGCCATCACGACGTCGCGTTGCCGTCTGGCCAGTGAGGGGAGCATGAGTCCGAAGAGCACCAACGCGACCACGATCGGCAGGCAGACCAGCCAGAACAGCGCGGCCGCCGTGGTCGCGAGCCCGATGAGCGCGGCGAGCGTGGTGACCAGCAGGGCACGGGCCTGGACCAGGACGCCGGCGGTGGCGTCGCGGACCACCTCGACGTGCCGG
>JASLAV010001092.1 GCA_030146905.1 Lentzea sp.
CTGCGCCGGGCGGGCGCCGACGCCCGGTTCTGGGGGCGCGAGCTGGCCGATCCCGGTGCGGGACGGGAGTTCTCCGTCACCGACAAGGGCGTGTTGATGGTGCACGCGCTGCGCAAGCACATCGGTGACGAGAAGTTCTTCACGGTGCTGCGGGACTACCCGGAGATCGCGACGCTGATGAACCAGGGCTGGTACGACTGGGAGCTCTACACGGCGGCGGTGGCGGACAAGGACCTCACAGCGTTCCACGAGGCCTGGGTGCACGGAACGACCCTGCCACCGGCGGAGCTCCGCTGACGGTTCCGGCTGCGGTGTGTCCCCCGGTCTCCGGTGGGACACACCGCTTCGTCAAGCCAGGTAACGGGAGTAGACCGGCGAGGCCTCGCACTCGAGCCGGTAGGCCAGCGTGGCGTCCGCGAGGACGTCGCGGGCCACCCGCGCGAACTCGCTCTCCCTGTGCCACACGAGCAGGAACCTGCGCGACAGCGCGTCGTCCGCGAGCAGCCGGGCGGCGATCTGCTGGTGCCCTTCACACGCCGCCTGCGACAACCCGACGGCGCCGTTGCGCACCGCGGCCACGGTCATCCCGAACGACTCCGAAACATACTGCACCTGGGGCGTGAAACCCTTGCGGCGACAGGACCTGTGGAAGTATTCGTGGAAGCGCGACGAGTCGGGTGGGGGCAGCACCCACTGCTCGCCGGCCAGCTGTTCCAGGCCGATCACCTTGTGCCGGGCCAGCGGATGGTCCTCGCGCAGCAGCACCAGCGTCCTGTCGTGCGCCACCACCGCGAAGTCCACCGACGCGGGCGCGACTGCCTCGAAGCCGGGATAGTCCTTGACCACCCCGACTTCCAGCCGCCGCTGCACGACCATGTCCACGACGAGGTCCCGGCATTCGCTGTCGAACAACGACGCGGACGGCCCGTGCGGCCGGTGGCTGTCGACGATCGAGGGCAGGTGGCACAGGACCGGCGAGCACACCCCGCCCACCCGCACGAGCTCGGAGGGGCTGGTGCGGACCTCGATGTCCCGCGCCAGCCCCTCCATCATCGGCAGCACCGCGCTGATCCGGTCGAGCAGCAGTTCACCGGTGGGTGTCGGCACGACCGGCGCGGTGCTGGAGCCGCGGTCGAACAAACGTTGCCCCAGCGCGTTCTCTAGGCGCTTGAGGTTGCCGCTGACGGCGGGCTGGCTGATCCCGAGCCTCACCGCCGCTTCGGACAGGCTGCCGGTCTCGCCGATCGCCCGCACGAGCTTCAGGTGGTGGACGTCGAGTTCCATGCCGTCACTTCCCCATCAGCGGTGAGTGTCGACCCGGGATCGCGGCGCCGGCCGCATGATCCCGACCGTCCTGCCGATCGCAGCGTACAACGCGAACGCGACCACGACGGAGTTGATCGTCGGAATGCCGAACGGCACCAGGAGGCCGACCGCGGTTCCGGCCGCCCAGCACACCAGCGAGGCCGGGACCCAGTCCGGCGGAGCAGCCGGCAGCTCGCCTCTCGCGCGCGAGGAGTCCAGCTCGGCGCGCCACGTGCGCACCACGAAGTACTCGGCGATCATGATGCCCGCGACCGGTGGTGTGATCACCCCGACCCAGGTGAGGAACACCGTGAAGTGGTCGAGGATGCCCAGAGCGGACAGCACGGTGCCCAGGCCGCCCAGGCACAGCGTCGCGGTCGAACGGCTGATCCTGCGGCCCAGCAGCACGTCGACGGTGTTCACCAGGCCGAGGGACGCCGAGTAGAGGTTCCAGTCGTTGATCTTCAGGATCGCCGTGATCATGATCAGCGTGCCGATCACGCCCGAGCTGGACATGATCATGCCGACCACGTCGGCGCTGCCGGCGGCGTGCGCGAGCAGCACCCCGGTCAGGCCGATCAGGTACTCGCCGAGGGTGACGCTGATCAGCGTCTGCTTCACGACGTCGGAGGGACGCCGGTTGAACCTCGTCATGTCCGGGGTCATGACGGCGCCCATGATGAACGCGCCCGCGACCAGCGTGGTGCCCTGGGCGAGGCTCAGCGCCGGGCCGGGCGGGGTCGTGCCGACCAGGTCCGAGAGGTCGTGCCGCTGCAGCTCGGAGACGATCGTCCAGCCGGTCAGCAGCAGGAACGCGGGCACGGTGAGGTAGGCCGTCCACGCCATGGTGTGGAAGCCCGCCACGACGATCACGGTCACCACGAGGCCGCCGAGGACCGCCCACGCCCAGACCGGCGGGCCGCCCATCAGCCGGTGCAGGCCGTGCGCGAACACGTCGTTCTGCACGCCGAACCAGCCGGCGAGGCTGAGCGTCACGAGCAGGCCGACCAGCGCGGAACCGCGTGCCCCGAACCCGGCCCAGCGGGCCAGCACCGACGTCGACACGTTCTCCCGCACGCCCGCGATCCCCATCAGGATCGTAACGACCTCGAGCATCACCGACCCGAGCGTGATCGCGAGGACCGCGTCCCAGAACGTCATCCCGAGCCCGAGCGTGGCGCCGAGGAGGAACTGGTGGAACGCCGAGACCTGCCCGAACCGTTGCACGGCAACGGAGACCCACGACCTCCGGGCCTCGAGGGGAAGCCTGCTCAGCGAATAGTCGTCGTGTGCCACCGTCAGGCCGCCTCTTCGCGAGGCGTCAGCACGACGAAACCCTGCGCGGGGTTCGGCAGCCAGGCCAGTTCCCTGGCGTACAGGCGTTCCAGGAACGCCACCCGCTGGTGGTAGGCGAACACCGAGCTGTCGACGCCCGCGATCGCCGGGGTGTCGA
>JASLAV010001186.1 GCA_030146905.1 Lentzea sp.
GTGTCACCGACATATCGGTGACACCGACCCCCTGTTCGACGGAGATCGTGACGCACTAACCGCTGATGACGCTGGTCACCGACTGGTCTCCTGCAGCGGGTGTACGCCAAAGGCCTCAGCCGACCAAGACCAGTGCACGGCCAGCGGGTGCGGCTCGTCGGTCAATGCCTGCAGCGCGGTGGCGACCTCCTCAAGACTCGCCTTGACGTAGTGAGCGGTAACACCGCGCCAAAGGGACAGTCCTTCGGAGTGCCCGGCGTAGGCGATGGCCACCGCCACACCGAAGTTGCGCTCCACCCACGTCAAAGTGGTGTGACGCACCCAGTGCATGCTGATGTTCTCTTCCCCGACGGCAGGGACGTCCTTACCCACCCGAATCCACAGTGTTTCGTACCGACGTTTGGTCAGTGGCCTGCCGTCACGAAACCGGAGCAGCGGACTCGCCTTGTCTCGAACGCCACGCTCCTCCGCGTGGTCGAGCAGTGCCTGCATCAGGGTCCGGGAGACCGGTTGCAGACGCTGGGCAGAGCCTTTCTCCCCAGCGTGACGAGCCGCCGTTCGGGGTCCAGGTCCATCGGCCGCAGGTTCAGCGCGCCACCGGTGCGCGCGGCGGTCTCCAGGTGGAACCGAAGCACCAGGCCGTCCAGTCGCGGATCACGTCCGGTCCCGACCGCCGTCTGGACGATCTCCTGGTAGAGCTGCGGACTCAACGCGTGACGCCGAGATCTAGCGCTGCGAGGTCTGGGCACCTTCGGCATCGGATCCTGCCGGGACGACAAGACCCCCTCATCGATCGCCAACCGGTACACGCGTAGTAGCGCATAGTAACATTTCTTACCGCGCCGGCACCGTCGACATGCGTCCGGCGCCGTAGCGCGTTGGCACCGATGTGCTTGAGCAGCTCGCCCCACTTCTCGCGGGGTCGGCTCGTCCAGTCTGCGTCCGCCCCAGCATTCGACGATCCTGTCCCAGTAGGACTTGTAGCTTCTCCGCAGTCCCGGTGACGCCGCGGCGCGCACCAGCGGCATGAACTCGTCAAAAGTGGGCACGTTCTGCGGCCGCACGGCAGCCAGGAGTTCTTCCGGTTCCACGTTCATGGCGAGCATCAGCTGGACCAATGCCTGCACGTCGGCCTGAGCGCTACCCACGGCCATCACCCGAACCTGCCGCACCCTGAGTCCCGTTGCCGTGATGGGACCCACTCCCGGCGGAGAGCTCGCCGTCGCCACCATCCTCGGCAGCAACACCGGCCGGTGCGCCGGGGGGACGCATCCGTTCCACGATCCTTCTGGGATCGGGTAGCGCTTGGTCCAGGGTTTCGAGGGGGTGCAGCACCACGGCGGACATCGACGGCACCGCCACCACCAGTACCGGGTCGCCGGCGTCGTAGCCGCACCAGCGCCGCAATGGCGCCGGTACCAGCACCATGTTGCGGGTGGTCAGCGCCCAGGCGCCGTCCTCGTCACGGCGTACGACGATCTCGTGGCCTTCGCCCACGCCGATGTTCACGCGTGTTCCCGGCGTCCACCCCAGCTGTGAGAACAGCTGCTGGTCGCTGAGCCTGCCGTCGGAGTCGAGCAGCACCACCGCGTAGCGCCGTCGATGCCGGTGCTTCCTGTGCACGCCGGGCATGTCGCCCGAGTCCGGGAGTCTCGGTCCGCCTCAGATCCGGTGTGCGTCGTGCGCGCAGCGCGGACGAGCCCGCAAGGCCGTTCGCGCGTGCCCCGCGGGGCCGGTGGCTCCGGCGTCGTCGAAGTCGATCGCCGGAACGATCCCATCACGCATGGGCGTCCCCGCGGTACTGCCGGGCGGACCGAGCCGGGGTGTGTGCCGTGCGGGCCCCAGGGGCGGTCGAAGGGGCGCTGCTACGGGATCGGTCCCAGATGTGTGTCAGAGCTGAGCACGTGCCACCCATCGACGGCGCAGCCACAGGCTGACGTAGACGAGGCCGACGAGCACGGGCACCTCGATCAACGGCCCGACGACACCGGCCAGGGCCTGTCCCGACGTCACGCCGAACACCCCGATCGCGACGGCGATGGCGAGCTCGAAGTTGTTGCCCGCCGCGGTGAACGCCAGCGTGGTCGTCCGCTCGTAGGAGAGCCCGGACGCCTTGCCCAGCGCGTACGAGCCCGCCCACATGACGGCGAAGTAGACCAGCAACGGCAGCGCGATCCGCACGACGTCCAGCGGCCGGCTCGTGATGGTCTCGCCCTGCAGCGCGAACAGGATGACGATCGTGAACAGCAGGCCGTACAACGCGATCGGGCCGACGCGCGGCAGGAACTTCGACTCGTACCACTCAGGCCCCTTGGACCGCTCGCCCAGCTTGCGGCTGAGGTAGCCGGCCAGCAGCGGGATGCCGAGGAAGATCAGCACGGACCGGGCGATCTCCCAGGCGGAGAAGTCCACCGACGTGGTGCCGAGGCCCAGCCAGCCCGGCAGGAGGTCGAGGTAGAACCAGCCGAGCACGCCGAACATCACGACCTGGAACACCGAGTTCAGCGCCACCAGCACGGCGGCGGCCTCACGGTCGCCGCACGCCAGGTCGTTCCAGATGATGACCATGGCGATGCAGCGGGCGAGGCCGACGATGATCAGCCCGGTGCGGTACTCGGGCAGGTCGGCGAGGAGGAGCCACGCCAGCGCGAACATCAGCGCGGGACCGAGCACCCAGTTGAGCACCAGCGACAGCACCATCGTGCGCTTGTCGCGGGTGACGGTGTCGAGCTTGTCGTAGCGGACCTTCGCGAGCACCGGGTACATCATCAGCAG
>JASLAV010000005.1 GCA_030146905.1 Lentzea sp.
ACCAACCACTACTCGCGGCTGGTGCACCAGAACATGGTGGACGGCAAGGCTTACGGGTTCGCGTTCGACGACGTGCAGGCGCAGGAGTCGCTGGTGCACGACGGAGACCCGCGTTCGGCGGGGATCATCCTCACCCCGTTCAGCGGCTCCGCTCCTCCGCCCGTCACCGGCGGCAGCATCGTCAGCGACTGGCACGGCAAGTGCATCGACGTGCCGAACGGGAACTTCGCCGACGGCCAGCGCCTGATCGTGTGGGACTGCACGGGCGGCGTGAACCAGAAGTTCGAGTTCGTGGGCGGCACCGTGCGCACGGAGAACAACAAGTGCATGGACGTGGCTTGGGGTTCGACGGCCAACGGCGCGGCCGTGCAGCTCGCGACCTGCTCGGGCAACGCCGCGCAGCAGTTCGTGCTGTCCGGTGCGGGTGACCTGGTGAACCCGCAGGCGAACAAGTGCGTGGACATCGCCGAGTGGAACCCGAACAACGACGCGGTCCTGCACATGTGGGACTGCGTCGGCGGCGCCAACCAGAAGTGGCACCGCGGCTGACATCCGACTGTCGACACCTGACGCCGGGGCGCCCTGTACGCCCCGGCGTCTTCCTGTCCCGGACCGCCGGACGGTTCGTCCGATTTCAGCGGTTCGTAATAACTGGCAGTCCCGTGGTGCGGGACGATCACGGCATGCCTGCAACCCGTGTCACGGCTGTCTCGTTCGCCCTGCTCGCCGTCCTGGCCGCGTGCGGCAGCCCGGCGAGCTCGCCCGGTCCCGCGCCGGCTCCACCGGTCGCCTCCTCGGCGAGCACCGTCCCACCGCCGGGCGGCACCCCCGCGGCTTCCGCGCCGGACCAGCTGAAGTTCACCGCCAAGACCGTCGACGGCAAGGACATCTCCGGGGCGGACCTCGCCGGCAAACCGGTCGTGCTGTGGTTCTGGGCGCCGTGGTGCCCCAAGTGCCAGCGGGAGGCGCCGGGCATGGCCGCCGCCGCAGCGGAACACGGTGAGAAGGTCACGTTCCTGGGAGTCGCCGCGCAGGACCAGGTGCCGGCGATGCAGCAGTTCGTGCAGCGGTACGGTTTGCAGTCGTTCCAGCACGTCGCCGACGTGGACAGCGCCGTGTGGAAGCGCTTCGGCGTCACTGCCCAGCCCGCGTACGCGTTCGTCGGTGCCGACGGCAAGGTCGAGGTCGTGACGAAGCAGCTGTCCGAGCAGGACCTGAAGCAGCGGCTGAGTGCGCTGGCATGACGCAGACGCTGCTGGTGGCGGTGGTGGCCGGCATGGTCGCCACGGTCAACCCGTGCGGGTTCGCGATGCTGCCCGCCTACCTGGCGCTGGTCGTGACCGGTGCGAGCGAGCAGTCCCGTGCGCGGTCGCTGACCAGGGCCGTGGTGTCGAGCGCGATGATGACGCTCGGGTTCGTCACCGTCTTCGGCCTGTTCGGCCTGGCCTTCTCGGTGGTCGCGTCGTCGGTGCAGCGCTACCTGCCGTTCGTGACCGTCCTGATCGGACTCGTGCTCGTCGTGGTCGGCGTGCTGTTGTTGCTGGGCAGGGAAATCACGGTGCTGGTGCCGAAGCCGGCCAAGGGAGCGCCGAACCGGCATGTCGGGTCGATGTTCGGCTACGGCGTGGCGTACGCGATCGCGTCGCTGTCCTGCACCATCGGCCCGTTCCTCGCCGTCGCCGGCTCGACGCTGCGCAGCGGTGAGGTCCTGGACGGCGTCGCCGCGTTCCTCGCCTACGCGGTGGGCATGGGCCTGGTGGTGACCTCGCTCGCGGTCGCCACCGCTCTGGCCAGCGACGTGGTGACGCGACGGGCGAGGTCGCTGCTGCCGCACGTGTCCCGGCTGGGAGGCGTGCTGCTGGTGCTCGTCGGGCTGTACGTGGCGTACTACGGCGTGTACGAGCTGCGGCTGTTCTTCGGGGACGCCGATCCGGCCGACCCGGTGGTCGACGCCGCCGGACGGTTGCAGGGGCTGTTCGCCGACTGGTTCACCACGATCGGACCGGTGCCGTTCGTCGTCGTGCTCGGAGCGCTGGTGGCGGGCGGCGTCGTGCTGGTGCGGAGGCGCAGCCGGACGCGGTGAACTCTCAGGGCAGCACGAGAACGACCTTGCCCTTCGCCCGGCGCGACTCGACGCGGGCGAAGGCCTCGGCCGCCCGTGTGAAGTCGTAGGTGCTGTCGACCTTCACGCGCAACGCGCCGTCGTCGATCAGAGAGCCGAGCTCGCGCAGGTCGTCGCCGCTCGGGCGCATGGAGAGGAACCGGTACGTGTAGCCGCCACGGCGGGCGCGTCGTCGTGGGCCGAGTGTGGCGAACCGGAGTGCGGTGTCCAGCAGGGCGGCCCGCCACGGGGACATCGGGTAGTCGTGCCGGATGGAGCCCGGAGTGGGAGTCGCGGAGACCGTGACGAGGCGGCCGCCTCGCGCGACCACGTCCGGGAGCGGCTCGCCGACGAGGTCGAGCACCTTGCCGAAGAACCCGGAACCGGCGTCGAGCGCCTGCGTGCGGTAGTCGATCACCTCGTCCGCGCCCAGGTCGCGCAGGAGCGACGCGCTTGCTGCCGAGGCGGTCGTGACCACGTGGGCGTTGGCGCGCGCGGCGAGCTGGATGGCGAACATGCCGACCGCGCCGGAGCCGCCGGTGACGAGCAGGCGGTCTCCTGCCTGGACTTCCAGCGCGTCGCGGACGGCCTGCAGCGCGGTCGTGCCGGCGAGTGGAACCGCCGCGGCTGTCACGAAGCCGAGGCCGCGGGGCATGCGGACCACCAGCCCCTCCTCGACGGCGACCTGCTCCGCGAGCGCGCCCAGCCGCGCCTTGTCCGTGCGGCCGTGCACGGCGTCGCCGACGGACAGCGCGGTCACCTCCGCGCCGATCGCCGACACGACGCCGGAGAACTCGTTGCCCGGCACGACGGGGAACCGCACCGGGTTGGCGAACCGGAAGGTGCCGGACCGCTGCAGGACGTCGACGGGGTTCAGGCCGACCGCGCGGACGTCCACCACCACCTCGTGCGGACCGGGCAGGGGTGCGGCGCGGACGCCGAGGCGGAGCACCTCGGGCCCGCCGAATCCGGTGAGTTCGTAGGCGCGCATGCCGGCTCCGCTCGCAGTAAGTGGAGGAGGCTCCTCCGCTTACTGCGACCATAGGCCGCGCCGGGACGTGCCGGGGAGCCAGCGCCGCACGAGCACGGCGGCGTCATCACCGCTCAGGGGCGCGCCCAGGTCACCGGTCCCCGGCGAGTTCCGGAGCCCGTCGACCACGATCCGCAGGTACCGCGTCCAGGCCCCCGGACTGGTCTCGCGACCGTGCAGGGCGAGCTCGCTGATCATCGTCAGGAGCAGGGGAACGTCCTCCGCGGTGACGTCGGGCCGCAGTGACCCCTCTGCCTTGGCGCGATCGACCAGCCGCGCGACGACCGGCATGATCCGTTCGCGGACGCCCGCGAGGTAGCGGTCCTCGAAGCCGGCGCCGAGCTCGACGTCGCGGAGGGCCTGGTCCTCGGCGTGCAGTTCTGCGGCGCGGTGCAGGAAGCGGACGAACCCGTCCCAGCCGGTCGGGGCGTGCAGTGCCGCCTCGATCGCCGCCGCGTGCTCCTCCAGGCGTTCCTCGAGGGCGGCCTGCAACAGCAGTTCCTTGGACGGGAACCGGCGGTAGACGGTGCCGACGCCGACACCGGCCCGTTGCGCCACCTCGTCGAGGGTGGCGGCCGACCCCCGCGACGCGAACACCTCGCGAGCGGCGTCGACGATGCGCTGCCGGTTCGCCAGGGCGTCACGTCGTAGCGGCCGGTCGGACACGGCTGGGTCGGTGCTGGCCATGGCGCCAGCCTAACGACCGCGACGACGGTCGGCTCCGCGTGCGCGAAAGCGGTGTCACGGCACCAGGATGAGCTTTCCGCGCACGTGCCCTGCCCGGCTGATGTCGAACGCCCGCGCCGCCTCGGCGAGGGGAATGCGCTCCTGGACGGGGAAGCGGATCACGCCGCGGCGAGCGAGTTCGGTCACGGCCGACATGATCCTTCCCGTGTCGTCCATCGACGTGCCCGGGTGCGCGATGCCGGCGGCGGCCGAGTGCTCGTCCTCGGCGGCCGTGACGGCTCGCGTCAGATCGGGGAGGAGCGCCTTGGTCGCGGCGACGCAGTCGGCGCCCCCGTGGGCGTCGTAGACCGCGTCCACGCCTCCCAGCGCCTTGACCTCGTCGACCAGGCCCGGTCCGTACGCGACCGGCGTCGCGCCCAGGCCTGCCACGAACTCGTGGTTGCGGGGGGACGCGGTGCTGATCACGTTCGCCCCGAGATCGCGCGCGATCTGCGTGACCGCGATGCCGACACCGCCGGCGCCACCGTGCACGAGCAGCGTCTCGCCCGGCTTGAGGCCGATTCGCTCCAGGCCCGCGTACGCCGAGCTGGCCCCGACGGGAAGGGACGCCGCCTGCTCGAAGTCGACGTCCGCAGGCTTCGGCAGCAGCTCGGACGCGGGGAAGTTCGCCTCGGCGCGGTAGGCGTTGCCGAACCCCACGCGGATCACCTCGTCGCCGACGGCGAAGCCGGTGACATCGGGGCCCACCGCGCTGACGACACCGGCGCTCGCGGTTCCGGGAACGGCCGGGAACTGGATGGGCAGGAAATCACGGGCGTAGCCCGCGACCACTTTCCAGTCCGCCGGGTTGACCGCGATCGCGCGGTTGGCAATTCGGACTTCACCCGCGTTCAAGGGAGGATTTTCCTCCTCGCGGACCTGGAGAACGGATGAGTCGCCGTAATCGTCGAAACAAATGGTGGTGCCCATGGAAGTCTCCGCAAGAATGTGACCGGAAATGACATTTGGTAACCTACGACTTGACGTCGGCGTGAGGTGTTGCCGATGAGACCGGGGTCACGACAGTGGTCGATCCGGCGTCGTCGACCCGGCGGGAGGAGAGGCTGAGATGCGCATCGGCGAGCTGGCCGAGAAGGCCGGGGTCACCCCGCGTGCCCTGCGCTATTACGAGGAGATGGGGCTGCTGCGCCCGGATCGCACCAGCAGCGGCCAGCGCACTTACGGCGCCGCGGCGATCGAGCGCGTGGCCCTCATCCGTGAGCTCTACGCCGCCGGGCTGGGCAGCGTCATGATTTCGGACCTGCTGCGGGTGCTCGACGAACGGCGGTTCGACGGGGACCTCGTGGAACCGCTCGTCGCCGAACGCGAACAGATCGCGAAGAAGATTTCTTCACTGCACGACGCCGCGAGCCGGCTCGACGTTCTCATCCAGCTCGTCCGCAACCCGGAAACGCATCCCTGCCCGGCCTCGCTCGCGCCGGCGAAGAGCTGAAGAACGCCACCGACGGACGTTGCGGAACTCACGGATCCGCCGCTCGTCCTGGTCGGTGGGCCCGCCGTCGAACTCCGCGAGGAAGCGGGCGAACTCGCG
>JASLAV010000031.1 GCA_030146905.1 Lentzea sp.
GCGGCACGCTGCGGCTCACGACCAGTGCGCTCATCAGCACCACGAAGGCGCCGATGATCGCCACCGTGCCGATGCGGCGCCCGACCGTGCGCGGGCGCGTCGTGTCCACGACCAGCCGGCGCCACAGGTACAGATGGCCCAACGCGACGGGGACGCCGAGGAGCAGAAGGAAAATCACGACACAAGTATGCGTTTCGGAAGACGCGTGCAACCCGCCAGGCCCCTGGTGGCGTGACTGACCCGGCATCGCAGAAGGGGGAGACCTGATCGGTGATCGGGACGCCGTGTTCCAGGAGTACTTCGCGGCCCGTTCCGACGACACGAGGTGCTGGACGCCTGCACCAGGCAGGTCCTGGTGCGGACGTTCCTGACCGAGCGGCGGCGCGGCCTGCTTTCACAGCAGGAGAGGGTTCGATGAACGAACAGGACCTCAAGAGGGCTTTCCGGGACGTGGTGGTGGCGAGCAGCCCGCCGCCCCCGATGGATCCGGGCACCGCGCTCGACGCGGCGCGCAAGGCCAGGTCCAGGCGGCGGTCGTCGCTGGTCGGAGCGGCCGTCGCGGTGCTCGTCGTCGGGCTCGGCGTCGGGTCGGCCTTCGCGATGAACCCCGGCCTGGGCCGGCGGGTCGTGACGGGAGCGGGCAACGTGCTGCCCTCGTCGGTCCGAGGGCCGCCGTGGCCTGCCGGGCAGGCCGACCGCACCGCCACCAACGGACCGCAGGCCGACCGGGCGCGGAAGCTGCTCGACGAGCTGAAGGGCGTGGTACCGGCCGGGTACGAGGCGCCGCAGCTCAAGCCCGGCGAGTCCGCGCACACGTTCGACATGCAGAGGACCCGGGGTCAGGTGGTGTCCGACCGCGGTGAGAGCCCGGAGGTGTGGGAGTACACGGCCCAGACACCGGTGCGCAGGAACGGCGGGGTGGGCTGGCTGCTCGTCGAGGTCTCCACGCCGGACCCGGCGCTTCCCGGTGACCCGTGCGCGCTCGCCGAGGACTTCTGGGGCATGGGCGGGACGTGCCGCGTGCACGACGTCCGGGGTCTCCAGGTCGGCGTCGTGCAGAGCAACCCCGGCGGCCGCGACCAGTTCGACAAGTGGGCGAGCTACCGGGCGCAGGACGGCTCGACCGTGACGATCGCGCAGGACGACGCGTACAAGGGTGCCGGGTACCCGGCGCTCGACGGCCCGGTCTTCACCGAGCAGCAGCTGGCGGAGCTCGCGACGGATCCACGGTTCCGCGTGGGCGGCTGAGCACCGGGGGACACGTCCGTGACCGCCCTCTCTCGTTGCTCCTTCCGGGTGTTTTGCCAGGTAGAGTGCCGCCCGCAATGCGGACTCTGCTCATCGACAACTACGACTCGTTCACGTTCAACCTCTTCCAGCACCTCGCGGAGGTGAACGGAGTCGAGCCCGTGGTCGTCCACAACGACGACCCGCGCTTCCGGCTTGCCTCACTGCGGTCGTTCGACAACGTGGTGATCTCGCCGGGACCCGGCCGGCCGGGTGATCCCGCCGACTTCGGCATCTGCCGCGCGGTGATCGACCACGCCGAGATCCCGTTGCTGGGCGTGTGCCTCGGCCACCAGGGGCTGTGCCTGTCGTACGGCGCTGTCGTCGGCCCCGCCCCCGTGCCGCGGCACGGCATCGTCTCCCCGGTCACGCACACGGGCGCCGACGTGTTCGCCGGCCTGCCGTCGCCGCTGGACGTCGTGCGGTACCACTCGCTGGCGGTCACGGACCTGCCGTCCTCTCTGGAAGCCATCGCGTGGAGCGACGACTCCGTGCTGATGGGCGTGCGCGCTCTCGACCGGCCCGCGTGGGGTGTGCAGTTCCACCCCGAGTCGATCTGCACGGAATTCGGGCGGGAAATGCTCGCGAACTTCGGCGCGCTCACCCCGTCCAGGACAGCCGCCGTGCCGGAACCGGTGCTGGTTCGCCCCGAGCCCCAGAAGCGCCCTGTGCACGTGCGGAAGCTGGACCTGGCAGTCGGTGCGGAGGAAGCGTTCGCGGCGCTCCACGGGACGTCTGGGACCGCGTTCTGGTTGGACAGCGGCGCTGGCGGGCGTTTTTCGTTCATGGGGGACGCTTCCGGGCCTTCGGCGCGCGTTGCGCAGTACTCCGTGCCGGACCAGGTGCTCACGCTCGACGGAGCGCGGTTGCCGTGCCCGTCCTTCTTCTCCTGGCTGGAAGAAGACCTCGAGTCGTGGGGCGTCGAACAGCCCGACGTCCCGTTCGACTTCGCACTGGGCTGGGTCGGGTATCTCGGCTACGAGCTGAAGGCGGAGTGCGGCGGCGACTTCGCCCATCGCGCGGAACAGCCAGACGCGTCGTTCGTCTTCGCGGATCGTGCCGTGGTCATCGATCACGCCGATGAATGCGTCTATTTGCTGTCGTTGAGCAACGACGGCTGGTTCGACGAGGTCGTGGCCGTTCTGGCGGATCCGCCACCTTTGGAAGAGCCTTCACGGCCGGTCATCACCGAGGACGCGACGTTACGACATCCGCGCGCGCACTACCTGAAGTTGATCGGCGCCTGCCAAGAAGCGATCACGGCGGGGGAGACGTACGAGACGTGCTTGACGAACATGATGTCGTGGCGCGCCGCGCTCGACCCGTGGGCCACTTATCGGCTGCTTCGCGCCGCAAATCCGGTTCCGTTCGGGGCGTTGCTGCGTTTCGGTGACCTGTCCGTGCTCAGCACGTCACCCGAACGATTTATCCGCGTGGACCGCGACGGAGTCGTCGAGTCGTCGCCGATCAAGGGAACACGCCCCAGGGGTGCCGATGCGGCGGACGACGAGATGTTGCGCACAACTTTGGCGCGTTCGGTCAAGGACCGGGCGGAGAACCTGATGATCGTGGACCTCGTGCGCAACGATCTCGGCACCTGCGCACAAGTCGGTTCGGTCGAGGTGACGCGGTTGTTCGACGTCGAGACCTATGCCACCGTGCACCAATTGGTGAGCACCGTGCGGGCCCGACTCCGGCCGGACAGTTCCGCCGTGCGATGTGTTCGAGCCGCGTTTCCCGGCGGTTCGATGACAGGTGCACCGAAGATCCGGACCATGCAGATCCTCGACGGGTTGGAAGCTGGTCCACGCGGGGTGTACTCGGGAGCGCTCGGTTACTTCTCGCTCAACGGAGCAGCGGACTTCAGCATCGTCATCCGAACGCTGGTCGCGAACGGCGACCAGGTCAGTTTCGGGGTGGGCGGAGCAGTCATCTCACTGTCCGACGCCGACGAGGAATTCGAGGAGACAGCGGTCAAGGCCACTGCGGTGTCACGCCTGTTCGGAGCAGACTTTCCCGGTCGTTGATCCCGCGTTCCGGGGATGGTGTGAACGAACCGGGAAGTAGTGGTCCCAGTGGGTTAACACGTCGGCCGGCGACCCGGCCGACGTGTGAAAACCTCGCTTGTTCGCGCAGGTCAGGAAGCGTGAGCTTCCTGGAACTGCACAACCAGGTTCTGCGGAATGCGACCGCGGTCCGAGATCTGGTGCCCCTGCGCGCGAGCCCAGTCACGAATGCGCTGTGCCTCAGCCTTGTCGGTGGCCTTCACCGTGGACTTGCCGGTGCCCTTGCGCTGCTTGCGGCCACCCGCACGACGCGCCTTGGCGACGAAGTCCGACAGCGACTCGCGAAGCCGCTCCGCATTTCCCTTCGACAGGTCGATGGCGTACTCGACACCGTCAAGTGCGAAGGTCACGGTCTCGTCGGCTTCTCCGCCGTCGAGGTCGTCGATGAGTTGGACGACGGTCTGCTGTGCCAC
>JASLAV010000041.1 GCA_030146905.1 Lentzea sp.
CGTCCGCCTCGACTCCGTCTCCGTCGACGACTTCGACACCGTCTTCTACCCCGGCGGTCACGGCCCCCTGTGGGACCTGGCCGAGGACGCCACCTCCATCCGGCTGATCGAGACCACCCTGCGCGCCGGCAAGCCGCTCGCCCTGGTCTGCCACGCGCCCGGTGTCCTGCGGCACGCGGTGAACGAGGACGGCACGCCGCTCGTGCGGGGCAGGAAGGTCACCGGTTTCACCAACAGCGAGGAAGAGGGAGTCCAGCTCACCGAGGTGGTCCCCTTCCTGGTCGAGGACGAGCTCGTGCGGCTGGGCGGCGACTACTCCAAGGGTGACGACTGGGCGCCGTACGTCCTGCGGGACGGCCTGCTGATCACGGGGCAGAACCCCGCCTCCTCCGGTCCGGCCGCCGACGCACTCGTCGAGCTCCTCACCAAGACGGCAGAGGCCGGCCAAGCCGGCGTGTGAGCGCCTGCGTCGTGATGCCGCGCGAGCGGCTCGACGACCCCGCCGGGCCGGGGGCCTGCACGGCCCCGGCCCGGCGGGTCTGCGGCGGCTGACAGCCTCACCCCTGCCCTGGTCCGCACTTCCCGGCTGCGCCGCGAGGTCCTCGGACTCACCGAAGGCTCCACCCCGATCACCGACGCCGTCCGACAGCCGCGCAGGGACTGAGAACCGATGCTCCTCCAAGCCCGCACACCCGACACCGTCGCTCCGTCGCGCCCGCCCGCCGCCCTGGGGACGGACAGCGGGAGACGCGTTCCACCGGAGATCACGCGCTCCGCGTGGGTCCGGCCCGCCGCCGCGGTCTTCGTCGTCGGGTGGGGAGCGAACATGTTCGCCTCCCTGCTGCACGCCTACACCCAGCTGAGCGGGACCCAGGCCGACGGCCTGTTCGGGGCCTACGCCCTGGGACTCGTCCCGGCCCTGTTGATCGCGGCGCGGGTGTCGGACCGGATCGGCCGGCGCCGGGCGCTCCTCGCCGCGCTGCTGCTCTCCGCGCTCGGTTCGACCGTGCTGGCGTTCTCGCACGGTGCGTTCGCGACGGTCCTGATCGGACGGATCCTCATCGGGATCAGCGCCGGCGCGGCGTTCGGGCCGGGAACGGCGTGGATCAAGGAACTGTCCGGCAGCACACCGGCGCGGTCCAGCGGAGCACGACGTGCGGCCGTGGCGCTGACCGCTGGTTTCGCGGCCGGGCCCCTCCTGTCCGGGGCTGCCGTCCAATGGCTCCCCTCACCGCAGACCACGTCCTACCTCGTCCACATCGCGCTCGTGGCGCTGGTGCTGCCCCTCGTGTCCGGAACTCCTGAGACAGGCCGGCGGCACATCGGTTCGACCACCCGTCGCACCGCGTCGGACCGCCGCCAGGGGACCTACCTGACCAGCCGGGCATTCTTGGCCGCCGTGGTCCCCACAGCACCCTGGATCTTCGGGGCCGCCACCGTTTCCTTCACGGCGCTGCCCGCACTGGTGTCCCTCGGCGACTTCGGACCCGTCGGAAGTGGCCTCGTCGCCGCGATCACGCTGGGCACCGGCATCGCGGTGCAACCGTGGGCGGGCCGACTCGCGCGACGATCCCCGGCGGCCCCGTTCCGCACGGGCATGACGGCCGCGATCGTCGGCATGCTGCTCGCCGCGCTCACCGCGGGCACCGGCTCCCCGGTCCTGCTGGTCACCGCCGCGGTCGTGCTGGGCTCGGCCTACGGCATCCTGCTGGTGAGCGGGTTGCGGCTGGTGGAGTCACTGGCGCCGCCGCAGCACGCCGCCACCGCGATCGCCGTCTTCTACAGCCTCGCCTACGCCGGGTTCGCCTTCCCCGTGCTCGTGCAAGCGTTGAGCAGCCTGTGGAATCCGGTCACCGTGCTCGTCGCCGGATCCGTGCTCGCGATGGCCGCCATGGCGACGACCTTCATCGCCTGGGCGGCTGGCTAGATTGCTCAGCGTACTCAACCGAGGGTTGGGTCAAGTCAGTGCGCTGGGGGTGCGCGGGACGGTCGGGGTGGCGATCCGGTGGCATGGGGGAGTCAGCGCGGCGCGCACAGCGTGATCGGCCTGGCCGCCTCTGCCGGATCCGTCCCGAGCCACCGACGACGATCCGGACCTGCTGTTGTCCTGGACGCCCGGTCGGTTCAACTCCGGGCCCAGATGTGAGCATCAACACTTGCCTGTGATGTTCTCGTGTTCATTTCGTAATGTTGCCCGTCGTGTGAGCATGCCCCGTCCCCAACGCAAGGTGTTCCCGAATGCCGGGCCGACATAGAACAGAGCAGACACCCAGCAAGAAGCTGCCCATCGCAGTCGCCGTCACCCTCACCGCGGGCCTGGTCGTGACCTTCTGGACCGTCCGCGACTCCGACCAGCCGGTCGATCCAGCCGGAGCCGCCGCCCAGCTGACCGCCCCGTCGACCTCCGCCAGCCAAGAGCTGCCGCCCGTCACGACGTCGACCACCGCGCCCTCGTCCTCGCCACCTCCGGCGACCACCACCACGGCGCCTCCGGTGACCACGACGGCACCCAAGACCACCACGCCGCCCCCCGCGCCGCCGCCCTGTCCGACCGCCCTGGACGGCGTCAAGCCGCATGCGGCGCAGGTAGGTCACCACCTCGCGGCCAAGTTCGGTGTCGACGACATCGGCGGCGCCGCCGGCAGGGGCGGGTCCGGCGACCACCCCCTCGGCCTGGCGCTCGACTTCATGGTCGACACCGCCACCGGCAACGCCCTGGCCGAGCACGTGCTGGCCAACCGCCGGGCCTTCGGCGTCACCTACGTGATCTGGCGCCAGCGCTACAACGACGGCAGCGGCTGGTCGGTGATGGAGGACCGGGGCAGTCCCACGGCCAACCACATGGACCACGTGCACGTGTCGTTCCAGGCGAGCGCGACCGTCAAGGTCAGCTGCTGAACTTCCGCGATCGCATGAAGTGGTTCGCCCGCAAGCCGGCCTTCCCTGGTGCGGATGGAGCATCTGTTCCCGAATGACGGGACGGGAGCTGACACCTTCGTGACAGTGGGGGGTCTGGGGGTGTGGCATGCCAAGAGGGGAGCGCCCGCTGGACGCGGGCGACAGCGCACTGCTTCGATTCGCCCGCGACCTGCGGTTGTTGCGGGAAAGAGCGGGTTCGCCGACCTATCGGGCGCTCAGCGCGGAAACGCACTACTCACCCGCGGTCCTGTCGCAGGCCGCCTCGGGACGGCGGTTGCCGAGCCTGCCGGTGACACGCGCGTACGTGCGGGCCTGCGGGGGAGCCGAGGACGAGTGGGAGAAGCGCTGGCGCGAGGTCGCGGCCGAGCTGGAACCACCTGAGCCCGTCGCGGAACCCGGCACCTCGCCGTACGTGGGGCTGGCGGCGTTCCGGACCGAGGACGCCGAGCGGTTCTTCGGACGTGAACCGCTGGTCGAGGAACTGATGTCCAGGCTCGCCGAGCACCGCGTCGTGGTGGTCGTCGGCGCCTCGGGTTCGGGCAAGTCGTCGTTGCTGCGGGCCGGACTGGTCCCGGGTTCGCCCGGCCCGGTCGTGCTGTTCACGCCGGGAGCGCATCCGCTGGAGGAGTGCGCGATCCACCTCGCCCGGTACGCGGGCTCGTCGGCGGATCCGCCCGCCGAGGACCGACGCGGGCTGCACCGCTCGGTACGGCGGGTGGTGCCGGACGGGACCGAGCTGGTGATCGTGGTCGACCAGTTCGAAGAGGTCTTCACGCTCTGCCGCGACCAAGAGGAACGGGTCCGCTTCATCGACCAGCTGCTGACGGCGGCGCGGATCGGGAACAGCGGGTGCCGGGTCGTGCTCGGCGTGCGCGCGGACTTCTACGCCCACTGCACCACGCATCCCGAGCTGGTCGAGGTGCTGCGTGACGGGCAGGTCACGGTCGGGCCGATGACGGCCGACGAGCTGCGCCTCGCCGTCGTGCAACCCGCGGTCCGCGCGAAGTGCACGGTCGAGACGGCGTTGGTGACGCGCATCGTCGCCGAGGCCTCCGGACAGCCGGGGGTGTTGCCGCTGCTGTCCCACGCGCTGCTGGAGACGTGGCGGAGAAGGCGCGGCACCACGCTGACCTTGCCGGGGTACGAGGCCGTGGGCGGCATCGAGCACGCGGTCGCGCACACCGCCGAGGCCGTTTTCACGGGTCTTCCGCCCGAGCGGCAACACATCGCGAAGCAGCTGTTCCTCCGTCTCTGCGCACTCGGACAGGGCACGGAGGACACCAAGCGCCGGGTGAGCCGCGTGGAACTGGACTTCGCCGGCGAGGACACGCGGGCGGTGCTGGAGAGCCTGGCGGGGGCGCGCTTGGTCGTGCTGGACCAGGACGGCGTGGAGATCGCGCACGAGGCTCTCATCCGCTCGTGGCCGCGGCTGCGCGGGTGGCTGGCGCAGGACCGCGAAGGGCTGCGCGTCCACCGCGGCATCACCGAGGCGACCGCGGACTGGCTCGCGCTGCACCGTGATCCGGGGTCGCTGTACCGCGGCGTCCGGTTGCAGGTGGCACGGGAATGGGCCGGTTCGGACGCGCCGCTCAGCCCCGCCGAACGGGAGTTCCTGAACTCGAGCGCCGCCGCGCACTCGGCGGAGCAGACCGCGGCCCGGCGACGAGCGCTGCGGCTGCGGCAGCTCGTCGGTGTGCTCACGGTGCTGCTCGTGGTCGCCGCCGGGACCACCGTCTACGCGCTCGACGCCGGGCAGACCATCACGGGACAACGCAACGTCGCGCTGTCGCAGAAGGTCGCGGGAGAGGCCGCGTCGTTGCGCACCGGCAACCCTGGCCTGGCGGCCCAGCTCAGCCTGGCGGCCTTCCGGATGGCGCCGACCGCCGAGGCGCGCAGCAGCCTGCTCAGCGCGGCGGCCGGCCCGGTCGTCACCCGGCTGCCCGGTCACGACGACATCGTCCAAGCGCTGGCGATCAGCGCCGACGGGCGGTTGCTGGCCTCGGTGAGCGCGGACCGCACCACGCGGTTGTGGGACATCGCCGACCCGCGCCGCCCGGCCCAGCTGGCCGTCCTGACCGGACACACGGGCACGGTCTGGTCGCTCGCGTTCCACCCGTCGGGCGAGGTGCTGGTGACCACGAGCGAGGACAGGACCGTTCGGCTGTGGGACGTGGCCGATCCCCGCCACCCCACCGAGATGGGCACGCTCACGGCACATGAAGGCCCTGTCGTGTCGTCCGCGTTCACATCGGACGGTGCGCTGCTGGCCACCGCGAGCATGGACCACACGGTCCGCCTGTGGGACTTCGCCGATTCGCGCGAGGTCCGGGAGGCCGGAGTCGTCACCGGTCACACCGCCGCAGCCACCAAGGTCGCGTTCAGCGCGGGGCGACGCACGCTGGCGACGTCCGGCTGGGACCGCACCATCCGGCTGTGGGACGTGGCGGATCCACGTGCGCCGCGCGAGCTGACGAGGCTGGGCACCGACACGGACAAGCCGGGATCGTTGGTGCTCAGCCCGGACGGCAACGTCCTCGTGAGCATCGGCGGGGACCACGCGGTCCACCTGTGGCACGTCGCCGATCCGCTGCACCCCGAGGAACTGGGGGCGTTCAAGGTCGAGGCCGGCTCGGTGCACGCGGTCGCGTTCAGTCCCGACGGCCGTTCGCTGGTCACCACCGGCCTCGACCGCGCGGTGCGGCTGTGGGACATCAGCACACCGCGCCGCCCGCGTGAGCTGACCGTGCTGTCCGGCCACACCGGTCCGGTGCTGAGCGCGTGGTTCGCCCCGGACGGCCGGACCCTGGCCACGGCAGGGTTCGACCGCGTGGTGCGCCTGTGGGACATCCCCTGCCCGGTGCTCACCGGGCACGACTCCGCCGTCTACACCGTGGCGTTCAGCCCCGACGGTCGTTTCCTGGCCACCGGCAGCTACGACGGCACCGTGCGGCTGTGGGACGTCGCCGACCCGCGACGGCCCCGGCACCTGGCACTGTCGACCGTTCACTCCGCCGCGGTCAACTCGGTCGCCTTCAGCCCGGACAACAGGGTTCTCGCGACCGCGAGCCTCGACCGCACAGCTCGCCTGTGGGACCTGACCGCTCCGGAGCGCCTTGGCGAGCTCGCGGTGGTGAGCGCTCACACCGAAGCGGTGCAGTCGGTCGCGTTCAGCCAGGACGGGACCGCGCTGGCCACCGGGAGCGCCGACCACTCGCTGCGGCTGTGGGACGTCACCGACGCCCGGCAGCCGCGTCAGCTGACCGTGCTGACCCACGACACCGACAGCGAGAACGTCGAGTCCGTGGCGTTCGCCCCGGACGGTCGCACGCTGGCCGCGGGCACGTCCGGACGCGTGGTCCGGTTGTGGGACGTCACCGACCGGTCGCGTCCGGCCGAGCTCCCTTCGCTGAAGGGGCACAACGACAGCGTCAAGTCCGTGGCGTTCAGCCCGGACGGGCGCACCGTGGCCACCGGCAGCGGGGACCACACCGTCCGGCTGTGGGACGTCGCGGACCTGCGGCGCGGCAAGGAGATCGCCAGGTTCACCGACCACACCGAGACCGTCCACGCGGTCGCGTTCAGCTCCGACGGCGGCACCCTCGCCACCGCCGGCGCCGACAACACCGCGCGGCTGTGGAACCTCGCCGCACCCGTCGAGCCGACCGTCCTCACAGGACACTCGACCCGGCTCTACGCGGTGGCGTTCCGCCCCGGCGACCGCACCCTGGCCACCGGCGGCGAGGACCGCACGACCCGGCTCTGGGACACCGACACCGAGCGCGCGGCGGCCTGGGGCTGCAAGAACACCCAGTCCCTCACACCGGAGGAGTGGAGCAGGCACTTCCCCGGTGTGGACTTCAGGGCGCCCTGCTCGGACGCCCGTTCGTGAACAACGTGCTCAGCACACCCAGACCCCGTCAGCGTTGTAGGCGCCGTCGACGTACGGCTTCTCCTGCACCGCGGTGGAACGTTCGACCTCCTGCCAGGTCGAGCCGTTCCAGTACATGAAGATGGACACCGTGCCACGTGACTGGTAGTTCCGGTACGACCTGACCTTGTCGCTCCACCCCTGTTCGCCGATGTTCACGAAGCCGCAGTTGTAGAAGTCCAGCTGGCGCCCCGACACGCTGAAGTTGTGCGAGTCGTAGAGGCAGAGCCAGCCGCCCGCGCACGGTCCCGCTTCGCGGACGACGGCCTCGACCCCGTTGGCCAGTCGCACGGAGTTGGCAGAGGTCTGCTGGGCGCCGGGGTTGGCGGCGACCAGCTGATCGAGTGTGGACCGGGTCAGCGCCGGCGCGGCCTGCGTCGTCGTGGAAGTCAACGCGGACATCGCGGCCACGGCGGCGAAGACGACGCCGAACTTGTTGACAGCTTTCACGATTCCCCCTTGTGCGCGGTTTCTTCTTCGTGGTTGCCCGTCATCCCCGCAGCGATCGGGTGAGCAGTCCGGGCGGCACGGTGGCCTCGTCCCCTCCGTCGACGCAGAACCGCTGACCGGACCCGTCAGGGCCGGACGCGACACACGCGTCATCGCCCTCCGGCTGCTTGTTCACGATCGTGCGGATGACCACGGCGGGACCGGTCAGGTCGTGCCAGATCTCGTCCTGCGCCACCAGGACCTGTCCCGCGTCGCCGGTGTAGAAGCAGGCCGAGCCGTTCAGGCACCACTGCGCCGCATTCGCGGGTGTCGTGGTCACCAGAGCGGTGATCCCCATCGCCGCGGCCATCAATGTCGCTCTCATTCGTTTCTTCCCCCAAATCAGTCGGTGGCGTGCACTGCGAGTCGGTCGGTCGTGTGGTTGACGCCTGCATCCATGTGTAGGCGGCAGGGGTTGTCAGCGGTCGGCGTCCTGTCGGCGAACAACCAAAGCGTGAAGAACCCGGCACCCTGACCTGGAAGCCGCACCCGCTGGTCCAGCCGCGCAACGCTGCTGTCCCAGCGCGCAACGCCGGTGCCGCCGCCTCCGACGAGCGGCCAAGCTGACCGCATGAGCAGGTTGAGCCCCGAACAGATCGCACAGCACGCCCGCGATGCCGGGTTCGAAGGCCAGGGGCCTCACGATCGCGATCGCCGTCGCCCTCGCGGAGTCCGGCGGGGACACGCGAGCGCACAACAACAAGCCGCCGGACGACTCCTACGGCCTCTGGCAGATCAACATGCTGGGTGCGATGGGGCCCGAGCGTCGCGGGCGGTACGGGCTCGACTCGAACCGGGAGCTGTTCGCCCCGAGCGTCAACGCCAAGGTGGCGAACTCGCTCTCCGACGACGGCAAGTCGTGGACTCCCTGGGCGACCTACACCAGTGGTGCCTACCGCAAGCACCTCGACATCGCGCGCCGGGCGGCACGGGGCTCGGCTCGCAGGTCGCCGTCGCGGCCGGGCGGTGGGCGGGGTCGCGACGGGTTCACGGTGGACCCCGGTGCGCTGGACCGCTACGTGCGGCAGGGCAGGGAGATCGCCGACGACCTCGCGTCGATCGGCACCAGGCACGTGCGGCAGGTCAGGGAGATCGCCGACGACAGCTTCGGGCGGATCGGCAAGGAGACCGGGTTCGCCTCCGCGCTGGAGACGTTCGGCGCCGCGCTGCACCGTCAGGTCGACGGGGTCGGCCGCAACGCGGACCGACTGGCGCGGTCGACCGGGCGCCTGGCGCGAGCCTATCGGGCGCAGGACGACGCGATCGCCGACGACTTCAAGCGAGGATGACGTGGACACACGAGCGGTCGCGCTCCAGTTCGCCAAGAGGATGGTCGGGCACCGCAACGCGTTGGC
>JASLAV010000043.1 GCA_030146905.1 Lentzea sp.
CGCGAGGTGTCGATCGTCGACACTCAGACCGGCGAGATCGACGTGCTCAAGAAGGCTTCCACGGCGCCGCGGTAGACCCACGGCGCACTGTCGTGCACGACGTGACCGGCCTCCTCGACGTAGAGGTACTGTCCGTCGGAACGCCGCGCCGCTTCGGACATCTGCCCCGGCAGCTGGCCGCCCCTGCCAGCCTCGATCACCAGCGACGGGCACCGCACGGCGTCGATGAAGTCCCAGTACGCCCGCGTGCCCCAGTGGGCCGCGATCTCGTACAGGTCGTCCATCTCGGCGATCAGGTGCCAGCCGTCGGAGCGTTCCTCGAAGTACTCGGCGAACACCGGCGAGCCGAAGTACGAGATCACGTGCCCGAGCGACTGGAACGGCACCGGCCAGGCGTCGAAGAGCCACTTCCACTCGTCGATCGTCCTGCCCCTGTTGTCCGGGGCGAAGTCCTCGACCACAATCGCGCGCACCAGGTCCGGACGGGTCGCCGCGAGACACCACGCGTGCAGCCCGCCCATGGAGTGCCCGATCACCACGGCGGGTCCGAGGCCGAGCTCCTCGATCGTCTCCGCGGCGTCGGCGACGAAGTCCTCGGTGCGGAACGGCCCCCGCCGCGGGTTGCGGCCGTGCCCGCGCTGGTCGGACGCGACGACGCGCCCGAACGGCCTGAGCCACTGCGCGACGGGCCACCAGGCGGTTGCCCTGCTCATCAGGCCGTGCAGGAGCAGCACGCCCTGACCCGTTCCGCCGAACTCCACCACCGACACAGGGATGATTAACGCATGAAGGCCCGCCCGTACCTGATCGCCCTGGTGTTGATCGTGCTCGTCGCAGGTCTGCTCGTCGTGTTCAGAACGCCGGGCGGCGACCCCGCGAGCCGGCAGCGCTCCGAGACCCCACCGCAGGACGCCGTGGAGGCCGGCGCCGGCGCTGGCGACGCCTACTACCCGGCGGACGGCAACAGCGGCTACGACGTCACCCTCTACGACCTCGCGATCACCTACGACCCCGGGTCGAAGCGGCTGGACGGCGTCGCGACGATCACCGCGACCGCCTCGGACGACCTGTCGCGCTTCAACCTCGACCTCGAAGGCCTGGAGGTCAGCGACGTGAAGGTCGGCGGGCAGCCGGCGAAGTTCGCGGCCGAGGGCGAGCACGAGCTGGTGATCACGCCCGCCTCTCCGCTCGCGAAGGGCAAGCCGTTCACCACGGTCGTCACCTACGGCGGCGAGCCCACGACGATCAACGACGCCTCGCTCGGCCGCAGCGGCTGGCAGATCTCCTCGACCGGTGGCGCGTTCGCCGCGGGTCAGCCGCACTCCGCGACGACGTGGTTCCCCGCCAACGACACCCCGCGCGACAAGGCGGCCCTGAAGCTCGCCGCCCGCGTCCCCGACGGCTGGACGGCGATCTCGAACGGTCTCGAAGGCCCCGTGAAGCGCGACGGCGGCTGGACGACGTTCACCTGGTCGGAGGAAACGCCGCTCGCCACCTACCTGGCGACCGTGGCCATCGACAAGTTCGAGGTCGTGCGCTCGAAGCTGCCGAGCGGCACACCCGTGGTCGACGCGTACGCGCCCGGCACGTCCGGCTCGAAGAAGCCGATCCAGTCCCGGCTGCCGGAGGTGCTGGCGTTCCTGGAAACGAAGTTCGGCCCGTACCCGCAGCGCGCGGCGGGCGGCATCTGGGTGGCCGACCAGATCGGGTTCTCGCTGGAGACGCAGACCAGGCCGATCTACGCGTCGTGGGCGGACCTGGAGACGGTCGTGCACGAGAACGCGCACCAGTGGTTCGGCGACTCGGTGTCGTTGCGGAGCTGGGCGGACATCTGCCTCAACGAGTGCCTCGCGTCGTACTCGCAGTGGCTGTGGATGGAGAAGGAGGGCACCGACCTCGACGAGCGCTACCGCGGCCGCGTCGAGGAGCTGCGGTCCCGTTCGTCGTTCTGGGCGCCGAAGCTCTACGACATGGGCCAGGGCAACGAGTTCCGCGGCGTCTACGACAAGGGCATCATGGCCGTGCACGCGCTGCGCAAGCAGGTCGGTGACGACGTGTTCTTCAAGGCCCTGCGCTCGTGGTCGGCCGACCACCGCGACTCGAACGCGTCGTGGCCGGACTTCGAGAACCACTTCGAGAAGGCCTCCGGCCAGCAGCTGGACGGGTTCTACGCGGCGTGGTTCCGCGGATCCGGCATTCCGGAAGATCAGTACCTGCTGCCCGCCGGTGTGCGCCGCTAATGTGGGTCCCATGGCAGTCGTGAAGATCAACGCGATCAAGGTCCCCGAGGGCAGCGGTCCCGAGCTCGAGAAGCGGTTCGCCGCCCGCCTCGGCGCGGTCGACGACCAGCCCGGCTTCCTGGGCTTCGAGCTCCTGCGCCCGGTCGCGGGCGAGGACCGCTACTTCGTCGTCACGCACTGGGAGACGCACGAGGACTTCGTGGCGTGGCGCGACGGCCAGGCCGGTGCGGCCGCCCACTCCGGTGAGCGCGCACGGCCCGTGTCGACCGGCGCCGACCTGCTGGAGTTCGAGGTCGTGCTGGGCAGCAAGCCCAAGCAGTGATCGAAGAGGCCTACGACAGAGCCGCCGGGCTGATCGCCGGCGCGGACGCGGTGCTCGTCTGCGCCGGTGCCGGCATCGGTGTCGACTCCGGTCTCCCCGACTTCCGCGGCACCGAGGGCTTCTGGCGCGCGTACCCGCCCTACGAGCGGCTCGGGCTGAAGTTCGAGGAGATCGCCGACCCCGTGCACTTCGCCGACGACCCCGCGCTGGCGTGGGGTTTCTACGGCCACCGGCTGCACCTGTACCGCGACACCGTGCCGCACGGGGGTTTCGAGGTCCTGCGGTCGTGGGGCGCCCGCGTCTTCACGTCCAACGTGGACGGGCAGTTCCAGAAGGCCGGGTTCACCGACGTCGCGGAGGTCCACGGGTCGATCCACCACGTCCAGTGCGTGGAGCCGTGCACCGACGAGATCTGGGAGTGCGCGTTCGACGTCGAGGTCGACCCCGAGTCGATGCGGGCCGTCGGTGAGCTGCCGTCGTGCCCGTCGTGCGGCGGCCTGGCGCGGCCCAACATCCTGATGTTCGGCGACTGGGGC
>JASLAV010000097.1 GCA_030146905.1 Lentzea sp.
GCCGTAGGCCAGAGCGGCCGAGGTCGGCTCGTTGACGATGCGGAGCACGTTGAGGCCCGCGATCTGGCCGGCCTCCTTGGTGGCCTGGCGCTGCGCGTCCTCGAAGTAGGCGGGGACGGTGATGACCGCGTCGGTGATCTCCTCACCCAGGTACGCCTCGGCGTCGCGCCTGAGCTTCATCAGCACGCGCGCGCTGATCTCCTGCGAGGTGTACTGCTTGCCGTCGATCTCGTCGGTCTTCCAGTTGGTGCCGACGTGGCGCTTGACCGAACGGATGGTGCGGTCGACGTTGGTGACGGCCTGGTTCTTCGCGGGCTGACCCACGAGGACCTCGCCGTTCTTCGCGAACGCGACGATGGACGGAGTCGTCCTCGAGCCCTCCGAGTTGGCGATGACCGTCGGCTCACCGCCCTCGAGAACGGCGACGACGGAGTTGGTCGTCCCCAAGTCGATGCCGACTGCACGCGCCATTGGAGTTCCTTCCGCTAGTACTTGTTGAGCGTTGCTGGCTCAAGTTTGCCACCTTGCCCAACCTTGAGCCTACCCGACTCAAGCTTTCTGACTGTGCCAACGGCCGGGAAGGTCCCGTTGTTCCCTCAGAACGCGACGAGGGCCACTCCTTGTGGAGTGGCCCTCGACACAGTCCCCCTCGGACTGGCTCAGATCGCGAACACCCGGACCTCCCCGGACCCGGTCGTGAGGTTGAGCTCCAGCGGCGCGTTCGGATCGGTCGGAACGTGGATCTCCCTGTCGTCGTTGCCCGACGACCCGGTGATTTTGTACGGGCCTCCCGGAGCCCGGACGTTGACGTCACCGGACCCGCTGAGCACCCGCACGGACCTCGGTTCCGCCATGGTCAGCTCGACCCGCCCGGAACTGGCGTCGGCGATCACGTCGCCGCTCAGGAAGGAGCCGTCGATGTCACCGGACCTCGTGACGGCGAGCAGCTTGCCCTTCACCGTGTTGAGCTCGATGCGCCCCGACCCCAGGTCGGCGGTCACGGTGCCACCGACCCTGGTGGCCCTGAAGTCGCCGGATCCCGTGTTCACCTTGACGTCCCCCGCGATGTCCAGGGTGGTGACGTCGCCGGAGCCGGTCTCGTACTCGACGGAGGCCAGGCCCTCGATGATCGTGTCGCCGGACCCCACGTCGCCGACCACGGAGATGTCGGCGGAGGGCACGAGGACCTCGTAGTTGACGTCGCAGCGGTTCCCGCACGAGTCCAGCACCAGCGAGGTGCCCTCGACGCGGTGCGTGGCGCCTTCCGGCTTGTTGTCCTTGGTGTGCTCCACCCTGCGGTGGACCTTCGTCCCCGTTTCCGGCAGACCCTGCTGGTACCTGATGGTCACGTCGCCGGAGCCGTTGCGGACCCGCACCGACGTGAACTTCTCCGCGACGACGTGGTCGTCGGAGAACTCGTACTTCATGATGCGAATGCCACAGCCCGTCAGCGCTGTGAGCACCGCTCCCGCCACCAACGCCACCAGCGCTGTCCTCATCATGTGCACAAAACTAGAGATGACAGCGCCCCGGGACACGGCAGTGAGCCCCCGGAGGCGGGGTGGGGTTCTCCCTACCCCCGCTAGACGAGATCTTCGAGCACCGCGCGCATCGCGGGGGCGGTGCGCGCCGGGTCGTTCAGGAACCGGGTCGACGCGAGCACGTGCGCCGGGGCGATGCGCTCCCAGAGCAGGCCCTCGACCGGAACCTCGACGATGTGCAGCTCCACGCTCTGCGCCCACCTGCCGATGCGCGACTCGACGCCGCGCAGCACGTCGCCGATCGGCAACGCCGCAGGGCTCTGCACGCGGTGCAGCTGCTCGATGCCCGGCTTCATGGCCAGCACGGCGGCGTGGCTGGCGGGCCGGGTCAGCAGCGCCGTGGCGTCCTCCGGCGTGGCGGGCTCGGCGCCGCGCGTGCACGCCTCCAGCGCGTCACTCCACCAGCCGGGCCACTCGGCGGTCACGGCCGCGCGGTCCACGCCGACGGGCACCTGCACCGGCAACGACGGTTCCAGGCCGGGCACGTGCGGCTCGACGTCGACCGACAAGGCCAGCGAGTCGCGCACGTAGAGCGCGGCGAGGAGCCCGAGGCTCACCCCGTGGCTGATGCCGGACACCTCTCGCGCGAACTTCATGGGCTCATTCTTCCCGCGAGGCGGCCGTGAAATCGTCGCGGCCGCGGATCAAGAAGGACACGATTGGCTCGAGCTCGTCCTCGTCCGGAGCAGCATCGGCGATCAGGCCCTGGATGAGCAACCCGTCGATGGCCGCGAGAAAAGCACGGAACGCCACGGGGTCCGCCGGGCGCACGGCCTCCACCGCGAGGTCGAGCCACCGGCGCGCGGCGGCCTTCAGCTCGGGACGCCTGCCGGCCAGCAGGTACAGCTCGTACTCGGCGAGCGTGCGGCCGCGGTTCTCGTCGACCGCTCTCGCGATGACCTTCGCGATCTCGCGCGCGCTGCCACCGCTCGCGACGATCCTCAGCATGTCGTCGCACAGCACCTCGGCCGACCACAGCAGCGTGGCGATCAGCAGGTCGTCGAGTGTCGCGAAGTAGTAGGTCGGCGCCGTCGTCGGCACGCCGGCCTCACGGGCCACGCTGCGGTGCGTCACGCCGGCGATGCCGTCGCGTTCGATCACGCGCAGGGTGGCCTCGATGATCGCGCGGCGCTTCTTCTCCCCGCGCGCCTTGCGGCCGTCGACCTTCTGGGGCTCCACTACCGCGGTCAGTGCGTCCTCCCGAGCTCGAGCGTCACCACGCCTCCGATGATCAGGACCAGTCCGACGACCATCGTGGGGTTGAGGGTTTCGCCGAGGAACCTCCAGCCGATGATCGCCACGGCTGCGACGCCGATAGCCGACCACACGGCGTAGGCGACGCCCACGGGCATACCCAACTTCAACGCGCGCGAAAGTGCCGTGAAGGCGATGGCGTAACCAACGACCACCACGACTGACGGCCACGGTCTGGTGAATCCCTCGGACAACTTGAGCGACACGGTAGCGGCGATCTCCGCCACGATCGCCGCGGCGAGGTACACGTACAACACGGCGGCCTCCACAGCCTCGAACCAACTACCTGAACGATTGTTCCATAAGTTTTTGATCACCATCGGGGTACTTGACCGGTACGCGACGAGACACCGGCCACGTCCAAGTGGTTACTCAGCAGTAACCTGGCCTAGACTCCCGCCATGACCCTCCAGCTGGTTCTCGGACTCGTCGCCGTAGCGGTGAGCGTCGTCGCCTGGGGCGTGTTCGTCGCTGGCGTCTGGAAGATGATCAAGATCATCCGGCTCGGCCAGCCGGACGGGACCCGCACGGGACCGTTCTGGCCGCGCTTGAAGACGATGGTCGTCGAGTTCGTCGCCCACACCAGAATGGCGAAGTTCCGTTCGGTCGCCCCGTGGCACTGGATGGTGATGTGGGGCTTCCTCATCGGCTCCGCGGTGCTGTTCGAGGCCTACGGCGAGGTGTTCGACCCGCACTTCCACTGGCCGGTCATCGGCACGTGGTCGGTCTGGCTGCTGCTGATCGAGCTGCTGGGCCTCGGCACCGTCGTCGGCGGTGTGGCCCTGGCGATCATCCGCCAGCGCAACCACCCGCGCCGCGCCGACCGGCTCTCCCGCTTCGCTGGTTCCAGCTTCCGGTCCGCCTACTTCGTCGAGGCGGTCGTGATCATCGAGGGTGTCGGCATCCTCATGGTCAAGGCCTTCAAGCAGTCGAGCGGCCTGGAGACCGCGCCGCTGTGGACGTCGTTCGTGACGCAGCCGCTCGCGCAGATCCTGCCGGCCGCGCCGATCTGGGTGTCGGTGATGGCGCTGGTCAAGCTGCTGAGCGGCATGATCTGGCTGGTCGTCGTCGGCCGGAACCTCACGATGGGCATCGCCTGGCACCGGTTCTCGGCGTTCTTCAACATCTACTTCAAGCGCGAGGACGACGGCGGCGTCGCGCTGGGCGCGCTCAAGCCGATGATGTCCGGCGGCCAGGTCCTGGACCTCGAAGAGGCCGACCCCGACAAGGACGTGTTCGGCGTCGGCAAGGTCGAGGACTTCAGCTGGAAGGGCTGGCTCGACTTCTCCACGTGCACCGAGTGCGGCCGCTGCCAGTCGCAGTGCCCCGCCTGGAACACCGGCAAGCCGTTGTCCCCCAAGCTGGTCATCACGCAGCTGCGCGACCACGCGTTCGCCAAGGCGCCGTACCTGCTCGCCGGCGGCTCGCGCGACATGGCCGGTGACGAGGTCGGCCTGGTGGAGGACAAGTACGAGGACTACAAGAAGCGCCTCGAGTCGATCGACGTGCTGGCGATGGCCGAGTCCGAGCGGCCGCTGGTCGGTGGCCCTGACGAGCTGGGCGTCATCGACCCCGAGGTGCTGTGGTCCTGCACGACCTGCGGCGCGTGCGTCGAGCAGTGCCCGGTCGACATCGAGCACGTCGACCAC